>JBARVS010000001.1:0-1667 GCA_049646385.1 Phormidesmis sp.
TGCCTTCTCCCAAATATCCCGGCTACCAGGAAAAAATTTGGGATCATGCAGCGGGCGTGATTGTTGTGGAAGAAGCTGGTGGCCGCGTGACGGATATGTATGGCAAAACGCTGGACTTTTCTAAAGCAGATAGGCTTTTTACAACTGGCGTTGTGGTTAGCAACGGCGAGATTCACGATAAAGTTTTAGCCGCCCTCAGTCGAGCAACCTGACCTAAGTGCAAACAAGTGTCTAGGCTGCTGTTATGGCTGCATTACTATAGAGAATGCTTTTTAGAAGTGAAAGCCTAACAGATTCCAGTAGTTTAACAGCAGCAGAAATATTCCCGAAGTCAATGAAGTGAGTATGTAGAGTAGTCGAGAAAGCACAGACCGCTGCTTGTCTCTCAAAACCAAAAGGCTAATAGTTAGAAGTCCTACCGTTAGTACCGTCGTACCAATGGGCAACCACAGCAAAGCGATCACAACAGGTGGCATACCTGTAAAGAATTCCCATTGATTAATAGAGCCGATAACCCAAAAAATACCGATGACAAACAGCAGGTTTAAAGCAGCAGCGACAGCCGCTATGAGCTGACTTAAACGAGCGAGCTTTGGCTGCTTGAGAAATCGCCTATAGCGCCTTCGATTGATAAAAACTCTTACAAAAAAACCACAATCCACCAAAAATACTAGGCAACAAAATCCGAGGACTGTTCGATGAAGATCAACAGACTCGTACCATTTCAGTTTTTCATAGGCAACATAAATATAGTTGCTCAATGCCATTTCTACAGGGTTTCCTTGGTGATCCTGCTGAATGGTGAGGTAGTTGTTGCTATCTAAAACATCGTCAACATCTTGATAGCGCAGGAGCCAGGGTTCTGTTTCCACCCATTTAGTTCCTCTGGGCAGCAAGGTGAACGTACCATTAGAATTGGCTTCGAGATGCAAATCGGGTCTGGAACCAAAACAAATAATCCAAAACTTGGCAATCGAACGGTGCGGGTAGCGTATAAAACGGTATGTACCGCTGATTTGTTGCGATCGCTTTCGAGCGGCCTCACTCAAATCAGCTTTTGGTGAAGCTCCTGGCTGCTTCTGTTGCGGGTAGTAGCGGTCAAGAAACTGCTTAATTAAGCGCTCACGAATCTCAGAGTTATCTTCCGTGTTGAATGCAACAAAAAATCCCATATGATGTTCTGGCAGCAAAAAGACTTGGCTTGTATATCCATACAAATTGCCACCATGCTCCAGTGCCCGCTGGTGATTTTGCAAGCGTTCGTAGAATCCGTAAGCCGAACCTGCCGCTTTAATATGCTGGGGAAAATGGGTGAACTGTTGGCGCTGCATTTCCTGTACGGTAGCGCTATCCAAAATCTGCTTATTTGCATAGCGTCCACTCTCAAGCTGAGCAATCATGAAGTGAGCCATGTCTGTGGCAGTAGTGCTCAAACCAATGGTAGGGACGCTATGGCCACAAAGGAACGGAGTCGGACTATAGCGTCCATTTTCTGGGGTATAGCCCACTGCAAGGTCAGCGCTGAGATTAGCAGGTAACGGCTGCGAAAAACTGCTGTGGCGCATATTTAGAGTCTGAAAAATATTTTGGTCAATATATTTTTCAAAGGGAATTTTAGAAACTGTTTCTACTAAATATCCTGCTAGTGCCATGCCAGCATCACCGTA
>JBARVS010000002.1:0-6753 GCA_049646385.1 Phormidesmis sp.
GCTGAGTTTGGCGCTGGGTATTGTGGTCAGGCTGGTGCAGTATTTAAGCAATCGCTCGCTGTGGTTTGACGAAGTTGCCCTCGTGCTAAACCTGCAAGAGCGCAGCTACCCACAGCTTTTAGGCGCACTGAGCTACGACCAAGCCGCACCGCCGCTTTTCCTTTGGGTTGAAAAATTCGCGCTCGATACGCTGGGCAATCATGAATATGCGCTGCGGCTGTATCCGCTGCTGGGCGGGCTGCTGTCTTTAGGGATTTTCTACCGCTTGACGCGAACCTTTGCCACAGGCTGGGCCAGACCGATTGCCATTTTTCTGTTCGCGGTGCAAAGCTACATCATTTACTTTGCCGGAGAAGTCAAGCCCTATAGCTGGGATGTGACGTTGGGGCTGCTGCTGTTTATGGCGATCGCCTCCCTCAACACCCTACGGCCTAGCCTTAAACGAGTCCTAGGCGTCGGTATCTTGGGCGTCGTCAGCATTTGGCTATCGTTCCCCAGCATTTTAGTCATGGCGGGCGTAGAAGCAACTAACGTCATTAGGCTCAAGCTGTGGCAAGCCTCCCGGTCAGACTGGCAGGCTTTTTTACTACGGCGACTGCCGCTGTACGCAGCTTGGATCATCAGCTTGGGCGCACTTTACATGGGCGTTGTCAGCCAAACGCTAGCCGAGACTGATCTGGCCACAAGCTGGGCCGATCGCTACCCAGAAGGCTGGTTAGACTGGCTGTGGCTGTTGGATTCTTTTGGCAGCTTCTTTTACCGTCCTTTGGGCTTTTTCTCTCCGGCTGATGGGCTGGCGATCGCCGCCTTCCTAGTCGGTGCCATCTATCTATACCGAACGCAAAAGTGGCGACTGGCCTACCTGCTCAGCCCGTTTGCCGTCACTATTGTCGCCGCCTACCTACACAAGTATCCCTTTAAAGATCGGCTAATTTTATTCTTAGTGCCTTACGCGCTGGTTATCCTAGCCGAAGGCATGGCCCTATTAATCAGACGATGGCGTAAGCCTCGCCAAGCTTTGCCCAAAGTATTAGGCGCTGCTGGCCTAGCGCTGGCGATATCGCTGCTGGTGCTGCCCTTAGGTAAAACGCTGCCTTTGCTGGTTCAGCCCGGTAAGGCTCACTTTGATGACGTGCGGCCTGCGATCGCCTACGTTCACCAGCACTGGCAGCCAGGAGACAAATTTTACGTCTTCCCCTGGTCGCAGCTACAGTTTCAATATTATAAAACCCGCTTCGACTTGCCGCCCGACGACATTGTGCTCAGCCAAATGCAGGAATTTGGCCTCAGCCACTTAAGAGACGATGACTTGCAGAAGCTTTCACAAGAAATTAACCAGCTCGAAGCAGGGCCGCTGCGCAACAAACCGCGCGTGTGGTTTTTACTCTCTCGCAAAAACGCCGACGCCGAAGCCGCCATTTTAGAACGGCTAGATCAGTTGGGCGCGCCTGTAGAAAGAACTCGCTATGCTGGCGCGGTAATAAGCCTGCAAAACTTTTCAAAGCCGAGTCCCTAACTTCCATCAGGTCAAGACTTGTTCAGCCGCCAAACCTGCCAATCTCCGGCGCTGCTCACCACCGTTCCCGCTAAGTCTGGGTGCCAGGTGCGCTGAGTTAAAACGTAGCTCGCATCGTAGGCTTGAGCAATGGCCGCAAGCTCTCGGCTACTGCGCTGGCGATATAGCTCATGAGTATAGTCATCCGATCTCATCTGCGGATTAAGCGAGCCTAAAATATCTTCTAGCCGAGCTTGCCAGGTCAAAATGCCCTGGTCGGTAAACGGAAAGCTCTTAAACGTGGCGACTACCGAACGCTTGGCATAAAATCGGAACACTTCATCCGAGGGCGGCACCAGCACTAATGCATCAGCCGGACTCGTTTGACCAAACTGAACCGCCACCTGCGCCAGGGCATCTTCCGGCTGAGCGTACATCCTAATATTACGATGCAGCGGCGTCAGCGCTGTGCTGCCAACGGTACCCGTTAAATGCAGACATAAGTAAAAAGCTAGCCCCACCGTCGCAGCCTGAAAGTAAGGTTTTGAGCGCTGAAAAAACCTTGGAAAAGACTGCCGAGTGAGCGGATAGGCCAAGCTAGCAAAAAAGATAGGCAGATAAGACCAACAGGCTAGCAGTACGAGAAAGAAAAAAGCGTAGGCGATCGCAATTCTTCGCTGCGCCATCAGCTTTATATTGTTCAATCGAACCAGCGGCTTTAGAGAGGATTTATGTTCATAAGCCTTAGCCAACCACAGCGCCACCGTAAACACCAACAGCGCCACCGAACCTACTCGATCAACCAAAGGCAGCGCTAGCAGCAGCAGACTCACCGGATAGTTCCCCCGCTGATGATATTCACCCGCAACCACGCTCACCGCCGTCCAAACCGTAATCATCGCAAAAGGCGTCACCCTGGCAAACTGTAGCTTAGCCACCAGCGCCACTGGCATGAGTTCTACAAACACGTAGCCAACCAAAAGCAGGCCGCAGGCCGCTACGAGCGTCAGTGCCAAATCTCGCTTTAGCGTAGAACTCAACCTATCCGAAATTCGCAAGCTCACTAGGCCCACCAACGTTAAACAAATAAACTCTCGCCATTCACTAGCCGGAAACGACGACAAAATAAGGTGATGCGGATGCCGCACGTAGCCATAAAGATAAACAAACCTCTCATCCGTCAGCGCTGCGCTATCGGTATTACCCACTGCCACCATTGGCACATACACCAACGCCACCAGCAGGCTAAAAATTGCAAAAGCGCCGAGGAATTGACCGAACCGCCGCCTAAAAACAGTCTCCAACAGCAGGCTGATACCCCACAGACAGGCGGGCAAAAAACCAATTAAAAACTGCAGCAGGCAGGCCAAGCCAAACATCAAGTAGCCCAGCCGCCACTGCCGCCGACAGCAAAAGTAAATCCCCCAAATGGTGATCCCCATCGCGTAGATTGCCGCAATCGGTTCCACCCTAAAAATGTCTGTAACGCCCAGCGTGCCCTCTACCGCAGAGAGTCCTAAAAAAGCCAGTGCCAGACCGCTGAAGGGCGATCGCCCCAAATACTGGCCGATTGCCCAAAGTCCTAAAATCATGGAGCCAAAGGCCAGCACAAACAAACCAAAAATCACAACAGGCAGCGAACGATCTAACCGATCTAACCCTATCCGCTCAAAAAAGAGAATGAGATAGTAGTAGTAAGATCTGGGCGTGAACCCTGTCATCTCTTGAATGTAAAAATCTTGGCTAAACAGGCGTTGATCCATCAAGGTTTCTATCACAGGAACCTGATTGAACATGTTGGAACCTGCAAACGAATAGCCGTAAGCTATCAGGCTGCTGAGCAAAACAAAGCTGCTAGGCCAAAGCAATTTCCAGGCGGGCCTAAAGAGCGATCCAAGCGATGTGAGCAGCAACATGAGGCAACACCACGGTCATAATGTGCCTCAGTATTGCATCTTAGAACGAAAATTGAATACCGCCTGCAATCAAGACGCTCTCATTATCGTCTAGCACATCCTGCGCTCGTAGATAAACGCCTGGGCCTTTAGCCTCGCCAGTGCCAACGGTTTGAGCAATGCGTTGCCCTTCATCATCTAGCAAAAACTGGTTCACTGGCACCGCCACCGTCTCACCCGCTGCGTCCACCACATATCTTAGAAGCTGTCGCCCGCTCGCATCTACAGTCGCCGCCGTTTGGTACATCGGCACCGCATTGCCCTCGGCGTCATACTGATGCGCCGAGCGTTGAACTTCGCCAAAGGGATGAAACACCAGCTCCGTTCGCCAGCCCGTTTCACCGCCGCCGCTAGACCGACCCAGCACCGTATCTCTAGCAAACAGCTCAGCTCGCACCGTGTTGGCCGCCTGTGTCCAGGGCGTATTGCCAAAGTTAAACACGCCGCCCAAAGCTAACTCCCCTTGCACCGAAGAAAGGTTTGCATAAGAATCTGTATGGCTCGTCGTTTCTTTGTCTCTTTCAATCAAATCTCGGTTCAGCAGCGTTCTGGTCTCCGAAGTGGTAGAACTCGCTAAAAACTCTTCGCCTCTAACCACGTCACGGCTCCGCTCTAGCTCAGCAGAATTAGTGCTAGTCGTGCTTTCACCTTCTACAAAATTCACGTTGCTTAGCTCGCCTTGCGAATTGATGTTAAAAAAGGCCATGCCCTGGTTTTGTGTGGTTGTCGTGTTTTGCAGCAGTACAGACTCTTGCTGTATTAGCGGCGTTTCAAATGTGTTAACCGTTTGCCTAACGCGCATTTCATCGGTCGCCTGTTGTACGGTTGAGGTCACCCGGCGCACCGAGTCTTGCTGATTGCCAACGCCGCCTGTCAGCGCAGCCCCGACGTAAAAGCCCGCTGCTCGCGTCGTTTTTGCATAGCCCAATTGTCCAGGAGCGCTTTCTACAACGTTTATGGGAAACAGGCTATTGCCCACTCGCGCGTCAGCCTGATCAACCAAGCCAACATCTACAGTGGGGATGCGATCGCCACCGGGCTGCTCAATATAAACGCCTTGAACACCGTTAAATACATCTGTCACTGCATTGCCGCTCGGCAGCGTATCTTCAACCGCGTATACTTCTGCCATTTCTTGCACAAAGTTTTGCGGCTGTTGGTCAGCTGAGATAATCGTAAAGCCGCCATCTGCAATGGTGTAGCCATTAGTGCCAGTCGTGACCGCATAGCGATCGCCAATCTGTAGCGACTGTCCGGGCTGCTGCGGTACCAAGGCGTAAATAATCCGCCTTGCAGTGTCAGCTTCCAAAACAGTCGGCTCTGTTGCAAAGCCGCTCTCAGTCCACTGAGGAACAAAGCTCAGCGCTCCGCTCATATCTTCAACAATCAGCCCGCCCACGTTGCTAACATAAGCCGCATTGCCGCGACCCACCGCATTCAAATCGGCAGGCAAAATCTCCACGGCTTGACCCTCAGGAACTTCAAAAACGCCGTTGGTTGAAAATAGCTGTTCGCCCATCACCATTTGATCCGGCGCTGAGGGTACATAGCCCACCCACTTTTGATTGTTGAATAGGCCAGTCGGTTCAACCAGCATCGAGCCGTTTGGATCTGTAATGGCATTGCCAAACATATCGGTTGCTGCGCGGTGCGTCCGGTTTAAAAACTGCGTAACGCCAACCGTCGTGGTGAAACCCGCCTCGTTATCGCCCACCGTTGGGTCAAACGTGGCATTGCCCGTTAATAGCGTAGGCGGCGCTTTGGGATTGTTGATTAGCGGCGAAAGCTGGCCCGTGGCGCTCAGCCCGTCGGTGCCTAGCCTCACCTGAGCGGCTCTGGAGTATCGGTTATAGACAAGCTGTTCATCGTCAGCCGTTTGCGCTCCGGTGGCATGGCCTAGCCGCGTTGTCGTCGCCGTATCTGATAGGTCTACTTCGCCCCGGTCTCTTTCCTCGCGAGAGACTTCATTAGCGGCTGTCAAACTTCTCACAACATCTGTTTCTACGCTTTCTTCCTGCCGCAACTCAGGGTCTAACGGCGCCTCTAAGATCACCTCATCAAAAGAAATCTCTTGCAGCTCGCCCAGCGTAATCGCCTCGCCTTTTCCGCCCAGCACGCGGACATACTCGCCGTCGTTAAAGTCCAGGTCGCCGCCGTTGGGCAGGTCTTCTACAACAAACTGACCGTCTGCCGAGAAGTAAATACCTGACTCGCTAGGCTGCGCGTTATCGGTCGCGAGATTGAGTACGCGCAGCTCAACTTTGTCGTTCTCGCCATAGTTTACCGTTATCTGCCTTTGCTCAGGCAGAGGATTGCCATCTGTGCCGAGGGTGACGCGATCGCCCCGCACAAACCCCGACTCTCTGGTCAGTACGCTACCATCGGGCGCATACACCGTCGCCTCAATCCCTTCACCAAAGCTGTGGTTTCCCTCGCTCCGATTTAGATCAAACTGGGTGGTTAGCTTCAGCGAGTCAGTTTGAATTTGATAGGTTGTCCCGGCTGCGGTAGGAGATAAAATGCTGTTGAGAGACTCGTTGATATAGTTGACATCAGGCGTTATTTCAATGCTGTTGGGCGATCGCAGCAAAGGGTTTGTAGGCTGCGACAGGCTTTCTCTGGTCACCGTTGGCAGGCCAGAGGGCAAAGGAATATCAGCAGCGTTGTCAAAAGCACCTGTTTTAATGTCAAATGCGTTGTTGTTGACACGAACCGCTCCGGTATTGCTATCGTAAGAGATGTTCGGCGAGGTTTGAGCGATCGCACCTTGCATAGTCATGCCTAGCCCCCCTGCAATCGTCAAGGCTGACAGCAGTGCTTTGGCAGAAAAGCTCGTTAGGGAAAAGTTGGGCGGTTGAACGGACGCTTGAGAACGTTTCATAAGAGGAGATTCCAGGTAGAGGCAATTACGGGGAGGACACTGCAACGCCCTTTTGTTTGGAGAAAGGACGTTGCATTAGAGAGGTGGGCTGGTTTCTAGAAGCAATTAAGATTTAGTCGAGTTTCTATTTGAGAAGCTAGAATAATCTGGTCAGCATTGCCAAAAATCGCTCCACGTCTTGGTAAAAGATCTGAAATACCAGCGAAACCTGGAATCGAACGTTCGAGCGCGATAGAGCCTCAATGCTGTCAGGCATTGACGGCTGCGAACGGCTTTCTCCGATCACTGACAGGCCAGACGGCAAAGAAACATCATCTAGAGCGCCTGTTTCAATATCAAATCTATTATTGATTTGATTGATTTGAATTGGTCTGGTGTTGCTATCGTAAGAGATGTTCGGCGAGGTTTGAGCGATCGCACCT
>JBARVS010000003.1:0-1729 GCA_049646385.1 Phormidesmis sp.
GTCAAAGACGCTATTGACTAATTTTTCTTAAGGGTTCTTCTGGGCCCATCTGCCAATTGCCTTTAAGAAAAACCCCCACATAGCAGGTAGCTTAAGGCAAACGGTCAAAAGAAAAAAAGTTAAACAAAGCCCCAGATACGCAATTCGTATTTGGGGCTTTATACTGGGAACCTGTTATTAAGATATTTCATGAGTTGGTAGCACTCTCTCCTAAAAAGACTACGATCAAAATGTTCGGTCAAACTTAAATTCTCATTTATCAAGGAGTTCTTTACTGATGGAAAACGCAAGTGGAAAAGATCATAGCGTTGAGCATGATAATTTCGATAGAGGCATTGTTCCAGCCGAGACTGCCGCGCGTAAGGAACGTGAAGGTGAAGATTTCAAAAAGCCTGAGGAGCAGAAGGAAGGCAGCGATAAGGACAGTATTGATACCAATGCTGGTGCAACGGTTAGCAACGAGGGTTTGGCAAACAATTACGCTATCGAGCCCGAAATGTATGTTAATGAACCTGGCGACCTGCCAGATGATCAGTAGCCGTTAGGACGACAGATTATACGCCTGCTTCTGTCTATTAAGACAAAAAAAGGATCGAGATGGAATAACCTCTCGATCCTTTTTATAGCTGTGCCTGATTCTTATGAGTTCACTTATGAGTTCATAGTAATCGAGCTTTACTTGTCTACTTTGGGAACAACATCGGGACGTTCCTTGCCTTCCCAACCCGCTGGACGCTTTGAGTTGTACCAAGCAATAGAGCCGATTGTAGTAGCCGCAATAAAGCCCACGACGCCTACGGTTACTAACGAAAACCCATAGGGCTCTGATGATTTAATCGCATTTTCCGCAGCAGCTTGTAGTAATAGATTCATAGCGGACATCTCCTAATCTTAATTACACAATATTACACTGAGGTGCCTATGAAGACATCCTTCTCTCTACCGAGGTTAAGGTATCTCCATGGGCATATTTTTAGCGCTTCAAAGGCTACCTTCTTCGCTAAGCGCTAACTTTTTGCTGAGACCAAACGCCTGTTTCGTCCTCGTCATAGCGTTTGTGGATCATGTCCCAAGCCGCTTTTTCAGCTTCCATTTCGTCTTTATTTTGACGATAAATCTCGTTGTACTTTTCTACAAAGTCTTGCTGGGCTGCTTCAGATAGATGGTTGCGTACTTCTGGCGACAAGCTTTCAACACCGTTACACTCACCGCTGCAAGCGCGAGGCAGCGGCTGCTCAAGCGTGTGAACTTCTTGCCCGCCTGCGCTTTCTAGTAGGAGCTGTATTTCGCCAGTGCGATCACTTGCCACTTCAGCCATCACTACATACTCACCCGCCTTAAGCCGAGTTTGGTAAATAGCGGCTTTTTCCTCAGGCAGGCCCAAAGATACCAGCACAGAGGCGAGGCCCGCGCCTGCACTGCCGGCGATCGCCCCACTGGTTGCGCCCAACAGCAAGCCTCCAATTGGCCCAGCGGCCACTATCGGCCCCACAAATGGAATAAACAAAACGCCCACGCCTGTCAGCAACCCTAACAAAGAGCCAAACAAAGAGCCAAACACGGCCCCCGAACGTAGCCCCCCCAAGATCACATCTTTCTTAGTCAAAAAGCCAGAGATGCGTGTTTCACTCTCGAAGTTTTGGCCCATCACAGAAATATGATCGCGTGATACGTCTCTATCCAACAGTCTTCTAATCGCTGCATCTATCTGCTTCTGCTCTTTGAAGAC
>JBARVS010000004.1:0-1866 GCA_049646385.1 Phormidesmis sp.
TTTTTTTTCTCATCTCCTTCAGGCACTTCTAAACTACCAAAAAAATTATTCTCCAATGCCTGACATGCCTGAGGAGAATACAGCCCTAGCGCAAAAGCCCGAAACCAATAGCGCAGAATTCCTCTCACCGAAACGGTGCGAAACTCAGGATCCTTAGTCGAAATGCCGTACATCCCTTCAGACCACAGTTCAAACGGGTGTGTGCTCGCTACGTAGCGAGGCGAGGAAGCCGTTCTTTGCTTCTTGTTTACTTTTTGAGCGCGACCATATCCCGCGCTTACGCGCCCCCCAAGTCCTTCTGTCAGCAGCGCTTTTTCTAACCAAGTGCAAGCAGTTATCACGTCTTCTGCTCGTCCTAAGCTGGTGCGCTTGAGCCCAATTACGAGGGTGACATCTCGCATAGACAACATCGGATGCGGTTCAGGCTTGTATTTCACTTGCTGGTTGCTGTCCCAATGCCATTGAGGATTGGCGATATCTGTACTTAAACAAGGTTTGGTCGGAAAAGCATCTAAAATCTGAACGCGAGCAGTTGCGCTTTCTTCTCCCTCTAAATAACCAAATATCTCACGTATTTTTTCACTCTCTTCTGGCAATGCTTTCTTTGCCCATCCTTTGAGCATTCCTTTTAGACTGCTAGAAGGCACATAGGGAATCCCATAGACCGGATGAAAAGCAGGCAACAGCAGCTCTTGAAAACCGCGCAGGCCACCCACCTTTAGCCGCCACGGAAAGGTGGCTGACACCGTTTTGTCAGCCAGCGATTCTGTTCGTGCAGTCAATGCCTTATACAGACTATCGCAGCTTGATTTCTCCTCGTATGCAGTTTTCTTTAGCGCATCAGTGCGTTCGTCATCTGTCTGACAGGCTGCAAAAATCAGTTTTTGCAATGGACTCTTTCCTGTCGTTGCAGCCGCTGCCCACAGCTCATGCTCATCATGGTCACTATCTTCTACTGGAGTATTGTCTCCTAGTTCTTCTACTTTATATTGAAACAGCGCATCTTTCCAATCTGCCATTATGGTTCCTGCGCCTCCCCAAGCACGGCTGGTGCCCAAAACGCCCATTCCTTGGCTAGCCTGATCGCTAGATGGTTGAGCGCGGCGTAATCTGATAATGGCATATTAATCAGCTCAGCCTCTTTAGTAGGATCAAACCGCTGCTGGCTAAACGACTGCAGACGCTGTAAAAACTCACTGTAAACTTTGCCTTTGTACTTCGTGTCTTCGGCAGTGCCTGCTAAAAACTTTTTAGCATCGCCGCTGAGTCGGTGCAGTCCCCAGGTGGAAATATAGGCCGATAGCCCTTGAATTAAGCTGCTGGCTTTGCCATGATGTTTTTTCTCAAGTTTATTTTCAAACTTGGGATTTGGAACGCCGTCGCGCAGTGCCACCAGCGCATCATGAGCTGCCTTACTAAACTGACGAGAATCTATTTTCATTATCGTGCCTCCTCAATTGCGGGAGTAGTCAGCTCAGCCCAGCCTCGACCGAGACCTTCAAGCCCACCAAATTGCAGCCGCTGATTGTGCAGTAGCGCACCCAATTCTTCCCGAACTGCGCGATCGCTCTTACTCTTTTTATCTGCTTTGTCTTGCGTTTGCTGAGCGCTATCTTCGGCTTCAGATTTAACCTTTTTGGGAGGCTTCGTTCCCCAAGGAAAAAACAACACTGTCTCAGGCGGAATCGCTTCTTCTGATCGAAAAGAGCCGCCTTTTACGGTTTTAGAGTCTTCGTCTAGGGCTACTCTGACCTCTCGCTGAAGCCCCGTTTCGACCAAGGCAATACAGTCCTCATCTGTCAGCACCACCAGCTTATTAAGCAAATGTTCTACTAATCCAGCTTTGTTTGCCATTAGCTGTAGTGG
>JBARVS010000005.1:0-3544 GCA_049646385.1 Phormidesmis sp.
ATGCTTGGCTTACTTCTACCCATCGCGTTCGCTATTTGCTTATTTTTCAGGGTGGCCTCAGCGTTGGTTTTAGCGGTCTTAGCCTAGTCTCATGGTTTTTTCAAACGGTGCGCCCCTATCAGCAAACGCTAGCAGAACTTAAAACCTACGGCGTCGAAAGAAGCTTTGATTTGCAAATTTTGACGCTGCGCAACTGGCACCCGGTTGGCCATCAAAACTATGTGGCTGGATATTTGCTGCTGGCGTTGCCTTTGCTGGCTGGGCTAGCTTTTGCGCATCGCGGCTGGCAGCGGATTGCTTGGCTGGGTGGGTTTGTGCTGGGCTGGGTGACGCTGTATAGCACGGCTTCGCGAGGGAGTTGGTTTGGCCTGATGGCGAGCTTTGCTGTTTTTATTGGTCTGTCGGCTTGGCAGTTTCCTAAGCTGCGGCGGGCTTTGGTAGGAGGTGGATTGGTTGGGTTTGGCGCGATCGCCCTTTGGGGAGTTAGCAGCGATCGCATCCGTCCCCTCTTCACGTCGCTGTTCCAGCAAAACGCCGATGGCGCAGCGTCCTATCGCCTCATCACCAATGCTACGGGCTGGTATATGGGTCAAGACCATCCGATTTTTGGGGCTGGGCTGGGCAGCGTCGCGTTGCTCTATCAAAAATATCGTCCGGCTTGGGCGGGCACAGAAGCTGAGCTTACCTATCAGCTACACAGCACCCCGGCGCAGCTTTGGGCTGAGCTAGGCATTGCTGGTGTGCTGCTGACTGTAGCAACGCTGATGGCGATTGTTTTTGTGAGCTGGCGCTGCTGTAAAAATAGTTTGCTTGTTGATGATGCGGCAATGCCTTCTCCTCTGACTATTGGCGTTATTAGCGGGCTTGCGGGCTACGGTGTGTATGCCGTTACCGACTATCAGCTAGATAATATTTGCATCAGCGGCACGCTCATTATTTTTGTTGCAACGCTCATTTTTAGCAGTAGATGCGACTCAGAGACAACTCTCCTTTTGCCTAGCCGTTCGCTCTCAAAACGGGTGGCTTTGGCGATCGCTGGCATTCTAGCTGCCGTCTCACTTTTGCTATATCCGGTTCATCGCGCTTGGATGCTCTCTAGCCAAGGCTTTTTGGCGCTTGGGCAAAACGATTTTGCTAGCTTTGTGACTTACCTCACCAAAGCTCACGAGCTAGCGCCTTGGGAGGCTTACTATCCTTATCAGCTCGCCTGGAATTTAGGAGAATTGGCGTATCAAAGTGAAGATGTGCAGCAGCAGGAGACGCTGAGGCAAGAGAGCGTAGATTGGTTTGAAAAGGCAAACGCAATTTCTCCTCATCAAGAGTTTGGCTATGCTAATTTAGGCTGGCTGCTGGTGAATTCAGAGCCACAAAAGGCAGCGGCTGCTTTCTTAAAAGCGGGTCAGCTCATTCCAGATAAGCAGGGTAATTATTTTGCGCTGGGCTATAGCTTGCTCAAGCAGGGTGATGTTGATTTGGCGACTCAGGCTATGGTAGCGGCCTTAGTGCGTCAGCCGATACTGCTCACTAGCCCTGTGTGGCTCTCAGAAGAGCTGATTGAGCTTTATCCGCAGGTGGTTTCAAAGTTTGAGGCGTACCTGCGCACGCTCGAAAAAGCTGAAGGTTCTAAAACTTCAAAATCCAAGCTGTATCAGCTAATGGGTACGATTCACTGGTGGAAGGGTGAATATGACCTAGCGAGCAAAGCTTTTAGCCACGTTGAAACGGATTTGAACCAGGCTTTGATGGCGCTAGCTGATACTCGCCCTGGAGAAGCGGCGGCGGCTGAGGTGAGCGATCGCCTTAAAACCAACGTGGCAATCAACGCCTGGGTAAATTCAAAAGTTGATAAAACGCTTCTGCTTGAAGCATTCTTGCTAAAAAATCCTGAGGCTACGCGCTTAGAGACAGACTATTTCACGGCTTTAGCGTCCGATATTCAAAGCAGCCTATCGGCGTCGCCCAGCTTTCATGATTGGCTTACTCAAGCAGCGCCTTCTCGTCAGCAGCGAACTCAGCGTTTAGGCTTTGGCACCATTAGCCGCCATATTGACGGCCCCTTACCTAAAGACTTTTCTTCTATTTCAGAAAATATTTTAGCAACGGATTTTTTAGCTGCTCTTTTCCCAGTTCCTGACAGATAGGTTATTTCACAGATGTTAAGACCCGCCCTGTCCCTGTGGGCCACCCCGCCCGAGCGGGGATTTGCTTTAGGCTAAAAAGGATAGAGGCTGCTCGCTGCTCATCTCTCTTAAAAAACACAGCCGGGACAAATCTCCTCCGAAGCTACCGTGTACACATAAGTGTGAGATAAATGCCGAAAAGTGGCTCTACACCTTGCGTTTGCCCTCATCCTAAATCCTTCTCCCCTCGGGAGAAGGACTTTGATCTAGCCCCCCTTCTCCCTTTGGGAGCAAGGGGTTGGGGGATGAGGGCGGCAAGGATATGACGAACCTCTCAGACTTATGTATACACAGGAGCCTCCTCGGAGGAGTGCCCATAGGACGAGGTGGGTCGGTAACCTGTGTGCCGCTTGCAGTTAATGTGTACACGGTACACATCAGCTTCCAACAGCGACACGCTAACTTTCCGTATCCCGCTCTGCCTGGGCGTACTTTATTGTCACGCTGCCGTTTTCATTTACAGCAATCTCTCCTCCTAATGCCTGAATGCTGCTGATAGCACGGTGGCGAGTATCATCGTCTAAAGCTGTCGATAAAATATTTCCCCAGGCCCCAATCTGTGCGGCCTTGCTGTCTGGATTTTGCGCCAAAAAGTCGGCGGTTTGCTGCGAAACGGAAGCAATCAGCTCACCTTCAGAAAGGCTTGACTCGCGTGCCCATGCTGCCGCTGACTCAAAGGAATGCTTTGCTGCTTTTACGTCTCCCAAAAAGAGAAGTTCTTCAGCGCCTTTATATCGCCAGATGTAGAAACTACCCTCAGGTTTTGTAGGCGATAAAGAGGCCAAGCCCTTTTCCATCAGCGCTACCGATTTCTCGGGCTGTGCAGCGTTTAGCCCTACGCTGTTAGTCAGGAAAATGTAAAAGTCTTGATAGTAGGGATCGGCTGCAACGATGTCCTTAAAGAAATCTGCGCTCAGGCTATAACCGCTCTGCTTTCGCATTTGGTCATCTCCGTAATATTGGAGAAAGGAAAGAAAAGTGAGGTTGGCACGAACGTTATTAAAACCTAATTTTGGTAGCTGGCTAGTTAATGCTAGCTCCTCTTTCTGCTGTTGCACATCGATCAATGCGGCTTCCTTTGTGGAAACAGTAACGCCTTTAGAGAATATGGCTAGTTGTGATATTTGAAATAAGCTCACGCAGCCGCCAAAAGCCAAAAGGACGACGCTTTTCATAATCTGATTTTTCATGTTAGTGAAAGCCTCCTCAACTCGCTGATAGCGTACCCAAAACACAACACAAAGAGGAGGCGTGTGACTTTACGATTGTCATACACACCACCTCTTTAATAACTACTGTCTAAGCACTCTGTGCATAACGAGTAGCGTAATCGGATTCTCTAACAAATGATTAATTAGAGACTT
>JBARVS010000006.1:0-3329 GCA_049646385.1 Phormidesmis sp.
GCCAATTCGTCCTCTTGACCAAGGCTGCGAGAATCGGGGGCCCATCATGGCATCTACCATCTCGAACAGATTGAACTGAACAGAGAGCAGTTTATGACCATATCCGAGCGCCGAGGCTATCAGAAAGACTCTGAACAGCGCCTTGCTAGAGAGGTCGGTGAGCACTAGCCAGCCAGTCGAGACAGACTTGTGCTTGATGAGATGGCGGCCTATTGACAGGCTAGCCATGCCTACAAGCACGATGTTGATGGCTAAAGCAGTTTGCTCTATCGTTGCTTTTTCTACAAAAGTGGGTTGAGGAAAGAGAAATTCTGCCAGGGTAAGTCCGTAGATGGCGATAAGGCAAAGGACATCGGTACGGAACAGGTTGCGTAACCCTTGAGCACTGTCGAAGAAAATGCTGAGCAAAAAGCCGATGCCCACTAGGTTGGCTGTGACGGTGGCCATTGCAGTAGCGGTGGGCTGCGATCCGGATTGAACATAGGCAAGGGCGATCGCGCCTAGCAAGCAAGCTGTTCCAATAGTGGAGGGCTGTGGTGGATAATACGCTTTATCACTTTCAAAAGATGCGGCGGACGACCACTGGGGAGATGATTCCATGAGATTAGGCGGGTATATGCACCGGTGAATGGAGAGCGCGACAAGCCTGTTCAAACTGCTCAATTAGCTCAGCGGCTTTGGCGTCCCAAGTCAGCGTCTGCTCAATCAGCTGACGGGCGTTGTGGCCCATCTGAGTTCGCTCAGCGTCGTTGCTTAGCAGGCGGTCGAGGGCTTGAGCAGTTTTGTCTACCTGATGCGGTGGGACGACATACCCGTGAACGTTTGCACGGATAACATCGTTGATGCCACCATCGTCACAGCAGAGAATTGGCTTGCCTGCGGCCATGGCTTCTAAATAAACCGTGGCAAAGGGTTCATTCCACCCTACTAAGGCAAAACAGTCTGCCCAGGACATTTCTTGTAAAACTTCATCATGAGATAGTTTTCCTAAAAGCTGTACCTGCGCCTGCGCGTTGAGTCGTTCGACGGTTTGCTTAATATTTGCTGCTTCTGGCCCCTCCCCAATAATCCTGAGGACAGCATCGGGATGACGGACTCGAATTTGATGAAAAGCCTCAATGAGGAGCGGAATGCCTTTGCGCTCGACGAATAGGGCGCAGGTCAAAATTACCTTTTTCTGGGCTACTTCGGCGGGGCGGGGGTGGGCCTTTAGCGCCGCAGGGGGAAGCGAAATTCCGTTATGCAGCGTCATCGTAGCGGCTTCTGGAAAAAGCTGCTGCATGTCTTTTTCCATTCGGTGAGAGACAGCTAGCAGGTTGGCTTGCTGGGCGACGGTCTGCATAGCCGCTCTGCGCTGAGGGTACTGATGGCAATCGGCAATTTCATCGTAGTCATGATCTAGCACAAACAGAGGAATCTGTTGGTTGAGGCTATTCAAGACCTGAGCGCCTATCCATCCGTTTGGCAAGCTGTGATGGCAAAAAATAACGTCTGGCTTGTACTTGCCAATGGCCTGAATTAGCTTTTTTTTGGCCGAGCGCCAAGCCATTTGTAGGTAGGGCTGTGGATGGGCGTAGGCGGCCTGCTTGAAGGGCTTGATCGGGTAATACAGCCAGCGAGGATAATAGGTGTCAACCGCACCCGGCCAGCGGTAGCGATCAGGACAGTTGGCGTAAGCTTTTGCACCGGGTGTACGGGCGATCCACTGGGGCAAAGCAGAGGTAAAGGAAATTACCTGCAAATCGACGCCTTGTCTTACGAGCGCTTGAGCTTGACTGAGCGCCCATGTTCCCATTACGGTATTTTCGGGTTTTGGAAAATACGAGGCTAGAAACAGAACTTTCATGGCGTTGTTGTATAGTTTCTCTGGGGTTGGAATGCTGTCTTAAAGGCTCATGGCAACGGCTAGAGGGGCCGACCGGACTGTCCTCTTAACAGCGATTTTGCTTGGCCATAGGCGGTATAGACCGAGCCAAATCGCTGGTTGAACTGGGTGTTCTTTTGCCTGAATGTTTTGAGTGCTGTTGAAGGGTCTTCTAATTTGTAGAGGGCGAGCCGTTGAGCTAATAGGCTTTGAATATGCTGATAAAGCTGCACGTCTAGCCAGTTTCTTTCAGCAATTTTCTGCCTTAGGTCATCGGGGAGAGCCGCTTTACTTTTCTGTGAAGTATTGGTAGAGTTTCGGCGTAGATAAAGACAGCTATCCCAACCCATTATTTGTTGCAGGAGTAAAACTGACTGGTCGAATTGCTCGGTGATGCCGATAAAAGAGAAGTGATTTGCTATATTTTGCTTAGCAGTTTCGAGTAATTTGCGATCGCATTTTCCGATAGGGGTGCGATTGATGAAGAAGTCCTTAGTGTCTCCTGCTAGAAATCGAACTTGACCGTTATCTAACTCCATGAGCTGCGTTTGGAGCGCAAATTGCTCTAGAGATTGAGATTGGGCCTGTTGATGATAGTAGGCAGTAGGATTAGCACGGGAGTAGTAGTAAAGAGAGCAAATCCTGGCGACGGGTTCGCGGACAAAGCTCATGTATGTGTAAGGCTGCGGTAACCACTGATGAATGCCATAGCAAAAATGGCCGACCACGTATCGATCTTCACGTTTTTTCTGACGCAGTTCTTGTTCTACTGTCTCAAATTGATTGTTCTTGGCTAATAGACTGATGGCTCTTGTCTTTAGAGATTTTCCTAGCTTGCGTCGCAGCATTCTTTGTAGGGTAATGCCACCCGTTTTTTGAATATGTAAAAATATAATGAACTCATTTGAATGTATCTTTTGCATTTGAAAAGCAGGTAGATATTTTTAGGAATAAAATTTAGGACGAAGCAAACTTAGCGCTAAACAATATGAATGAGCCTTTGGGAGAGATCTTTTAGCTGAAAGTTGTTGGATGAAACCGCTTGACTAGCGTAGGTGGCTAGCGCTCCGGGATGCTGGTAGCAGTAAGTAATGGCTTTGGCGATCGCGTCTGCGGTAATCTCCGGTAGCAGCAGACCGTTTTGCTGGTGTTTGACGACTTGGCCGCAGTGGGGTGAGGCAATAATGGGCAGCTTCCAGGACTGAGCTTCGAGCTGGGTCAGTCCGAACCCATCGGACAGGGTTGGAAAAATGAAAACGTCTGCCTGCTGATATTGCTGGGCGACCTGACTGCGTGGAACAGGGCCAATCCAGCGAATTTGGGGATGGTTTTTGAGTGCCTCGGGTACTTCAATATGCAGCGAACCCACTATCTGAAGCTCGATGGGTTCTCCGGCTAGCTGTTTGATGGCCTCTAGTAGAACGCCGATGCCTTTGCGCAGCGTGACGAGTCCAAGGAATAAGAC
>JBARVS010000007.1:0-4585 GCA_049646385.1 Phormidesmis sp.
CCCGGATTCACTGGTCTTCACCTGTTGATTTTCATTTGAGTCCAACCCCCTGTCTAGAAGTCTGGGGTGAGTGTTAGAAAATTAAAGGCTTACCGATTTTTCGAGAGGCTTTGATGGGTTAGCATTGATCTTTCAGACTTCTAGATAGTTTAGATAGGCGAACAGATAGTTTAGAGTTGGCTAGCTATCGGTATTGAGCAAGGCCGCCTAGTTCTATTACCTAGCCTTGCTGCTGTCGATAAAGAATTTTTCTAGAAAGCCTTTTCCTAGTGATTTTTTGGAGTTCAGTTTTTTGCTCTTTATTAAGGCGATCGCTATCATTACCTCTGTTGAGACGATTCAATTATCTTCTTACACAGCCGTTAAGTAGGGTCGATAGCGCCAGCCCTGCAAGTTTTCCACTCGTTGTTATTTCCCATCTGTTTTAGATACTCAAGAGGCCCTTGTTATGCGAATGTTTCGAGTCACTGCCTGTGTCCCTAGCCAAACCAGGATTCGGACTCAGCGTGAGCTACAGAACACCTACTTTACCAAGCTAGTTCCTTACGATAATTGGTTCAAGGAGCAGCAGCGCATTCAAAAAATGGGCGGTACCATTGTCAAAGTAGAGCTGGCGACAGGACGTCAGGGCGCCAATACAGGGCTTGCATAGCAAACAGTAAAGCTGCTTTGTCCGCTTGTTTAATTATTTCTAATCCATTTTATAAAGGAGCAGCGCGCACAATGGCGATTTGCTCCTTTTTTGGTGACTGCTAAGGTGTCACTAGCGATCGCTTATACGCCTGTGCTAGCGGATTTAGCTCTGGTTCAGCGCAGCCCGAGCCAGGTTATAAAGTCTTGCTGGGTCAGTAGCTCTGTTATTAGCAGGGCAAGAAAGCCAATCATGGCAAATCGCCCGTTGGTTTTCTCTGCATACTGCGTCCAGCCAAAACTAGGCTCAGGCAGCGCCGAGACATTTGCTGGCGGCGCTGTAGATGGTTCAGAAGGTAATTTAGCGCTCATAGTAAGGCTTATCTTTCAAAGATGGTTTGCGTTGGGTTTATATTACTGGGTATTTCTTATCTACAACGCTTGATTCTCTACAGATAATCGTTCATAGGAATTATCTAGCGGGTACATAAGAGTGCCTGCCAGTTGAATTGACTATCTTCTATGAGACCAAGGGGAATGATAGCCTCAATCTCAATAGGCTTTTGTTAGGACATTGACACCGTTAGGGTTTAGCATACTTTTTATGACACCCAGTTAATCTAATAGGCTGTCGTTACCGCATAAAGGCGCAAGCTGAGGGAAACTGAAGGCTAGATATGTCGGATAGCGGCAGTAGAATTAGTGATAGTATGACCTGACTAAAATAACAGATTAAAAACATTTTTTCTTATTGTTATTGACTTTTCTAGCTTATATTTGCCTATTTTATAGGCTATCCCTCGTGCTCAGCAAGAGCAGCTAAGACGAGCGGCATAGCACGACAAATCATATGAACTTTCAGACATTAAATGTTCGAGGCTATGGCTGATAAAACTGCGCCACTTAAAGGAAAAGCACTCCTTCAAAAGTTCGATGAGCTAGCCCATTTATCTAAACGTGAAAAGGCTCAGGCTTGCGGCTACTATACGCTGGCAAAAGACGATCAAATCCAGGTTAATTTAGCCGACTTTTACAACGCGCTGCTAGAAGCTAAAGGTATTTCTCTGAGTCCTGAAGGTACGAAAGACGGTAGGGGGCGAGAGCCTACCTACCGAGTTAGCGTGCATAAGAATGGACAAATTGTGATTGGCTCTACCTATACGCAAGAAATGGGGCTACAGCCCGGTGATGAGTTTGAAATTAAGCTTGGATACAAGCATATTCGCCTTGTCCAGCTAGATGAGCAGTCGGACAAACCTGCTGCTGAAACGGACTAACGTGCTGCTGGCACAAGGGTTACTAGCGTGACTGGATTGAGTGGAACAAACCGGGTCAACGGGCCGACAGGCGAAGAGCGTGAAATATTAATCTGCGTTAGCTGAGCGTTCCATCGGGTGCTAATGGTGGGCTGCTTGACCCAAGCCGTTAGCTCGCTGATGTGTTCGAGGGTGGCTAGAGCCAGCACTATTCGAGTCGGGGGCTGGGCCAAGCCGACTAAAAAGTCAAGAATAGAAATGAGCCTGCCGCTGCTACCGCCGATAAATACCCGATCAGGTGTAGGCAGATTTGCTAACGCGGCGGGGGCTCGTCCTTGAACGACTTGAATTGGTGCGATCGCCAACCTTTGAGCATTGTGCTGAATTAAGACTACCCCCATCGCTGCTTTTTCGATGGCGTATATGTGCCCGTTAGGACACAGCCTGCTTAGCTCTACGCTAATCGATCCGGTTCCTGCGCCAATGTCCCAAATCGTTTGACCGTCTACAGGGGCGATCGCCCCCAAAATAAGCAGCCGAATTTCTCGCTTGGTCATCAGGGTGGGGCGATCGCAAAACCCCCTAAATACAGAATCGGGTAGTCCAATTAAAGGAAGGGTGTCAGATAGTCCCTTTGATTGAGCTGCCGCTGCTGCTTGACGGCACAGCACCACAACATTAAGCAACGCGAACGTTGGCGTAGACCTCTGCTCGCTTAGCTCATTAGGCCAGTAGTCGCTAATTTGCTCGTTAGCTGCCCCTAAGTTTTCACACACCCAAAGCCGATAGCTAATGGGCAGGTCGAGAGAGACTATGAGCGCCGCGATCGCTTGGGGTGTAAATGTCCCATCGGTGAGCACGGCAATGGTCTGATCGCCTTGCTTGAGCGCTTGAATTAGCCGCTGCTCGTCTCGGCCATGAACGCTTACGAGGGTGGCCGCTTGCCAGGGCAGCTTTAGCCGACTAAAGGCGAGCTGAACTGAGCTGATCTGCGGGTGAAACGCGAGTTGATCGGCGGGAAAGAGAGCTAGTAAAAGGCGTCCTATCCCAAAAAACAGCGGATCGCCTGAGGCGAGAATGACGGCTCTAGTCGTCGGATCGGATATTAGGCGCGATCGCAAATCAGCCAATACCTGCGTAAAGTCACCCAAAGGCCAGCTTTCGATCCTTCGACGGCCCTCCTTTGGTTGGGCTTCTTCAGTTAGCAAATAGGCAAAAGCCTCCAAGTGGCGGCGTCCACCGATGAGAAGCGTGGCAGACTCTACTAATGCTAAGACCGTCGGCGTCAGGCTCGTTGCCCCTGATAGCCCAATACCCACCACCTGAACAGTCGGACAGTTAGGTTTAACAGCAGATTGAGGGGCGCTAATCGTCATGCTGACTGTTTCCAAGATCTGATTATCAGCGCGTTTAAAATTGCCGCCGCGACCGCAGATCCGCCTTTACGTCCGGCAACCAAAATATGGGGTACCGACAGTTCGGCCAGCCTTTGCTTAGACTCTACTACGTTAATAAAGCCGACGGGTGCACCAATTACAAGCGCAGGCTGATAACTGCCTTGAGCAATGCCTTCACATAAAGCCAGCAGCGCTGTTGGCGCATTGCCGATCACAAAAATGGACTTCGGGTGAGCTTGAGCACACTGCTGCATTCCGTTAGCGCTGCGCGTTGGGTGTGGCTGCAAATTTTGGCCGTCATTTTGGCCGTCATTTTGGCTGTGCTGTAGGGCGATTATAATGGGCGATCGCCAGGTCTTTGCCACTACTGACCCAATGCCAGCGGCCACCATAGAAACATCGGTGACAATGGGCTGATGTTGAAAAGCCGCCATCGCTGCCCTAAAGGGATGATGGCCAAAGCGCATCAGCTGCTGATATTCAAAATCGGCAGTGGTATGAATGACGCGGCGCACGACTTCGTATTCAGCCTCGGTAAAGCTGTGAGGCCCTATCTCTCGATCAATTTGCGCAAAGCTGGCGAGAGTAATCGCGTGTTCGCTGTAGGCAGGCACTTACCCCTGCCCTCCACTTTGACTATCATCGGCTGGGCCGTTGAACAGGCCAGAAGACTGCTGCTGTAGGTAAACCTCACCTGCGTTAATTTCGCCTACCACAATGTCTTCATAACGCACTGTGCCTTCTAAGGTCACCGTTTCACCGACTGCGGGTGAGGGGCGATCGCTCACTACCCACACGCTGCCGCTATCATCACTAACCTTATACAGCCATGCTTCGGCCAAAAGGGGAGCCTGCTGCATTACCGTTCCAGCAATGGCCACTGTGGTCTCGGCCTGATCAGCAGTCAGCGAATTGATCGGCACCGTTGAGCGATTCGCCAACCCGATGACAGGCAAACGAACGCCTTTTTCAGACTTTGAGGTATCTGATTTAACGCCTGATGCCTCTGATGTCGGCGTGTTCGAGTCAACCTCTGATAGAGTGCAGGCAGCGAGCGCGCCCGATAGAAGAATGCCGCATCCTATGAGCGAGATTGAGCGGGTTCTAATAGCAAGTTTCATAGGGTTTATTGTATAGATCAAATTTTTTCTACGCTGCTTTGGTAATCTGGTTTCAGTGCTTTAACGCAAACGCTGCAACCTAATCTCCCCTTAATGTTTCACGAGTAAAAAATCAATACTCGCTCACTCACACCCGCTAGCCGTAATCGCTCAGTTCAAAGCTCAGTTCAAAGCCTTATTC
>JBARVS010000008.1:0-2961 GCA_049646385.1 Phormidesmis sp.
GCTGAGTATGTTTGGTACATAGTTAGCTGTTGTTTTGAAATTGCCGTGTTTGCAACGCTTTTTGGCCCAGTTGCTCATACCGCCCAACAGCAGCATAATAAGGTGAGCAACAAATTCAATCAGGCCATGTACTTTTTCGCGGCCTACTATGTTGCATACCCTATCGTTTGGATTTTGGGGGGCAAAGGGGTTGGACTATATGGAACATCTTGGGAGACGCTGCTGTTTGCCCTGCTAGACATTACGGCAAAAGTAATTTATGCTTACGTCTTGCTCAAAGACAAAGAAGTTTTCAAACATCACAGCAGCAGTAAACATGCTAAATACGCGCCAAATGCACCAGCAGGCGCTGTTGCTTCGCAGGGAGCTGCACCCTATCGTTAGTGCGCTTTTTTAGGGCGCTCTTATGAGACAATTTCGTTGGACATAGGACTAATCGGAAGGACTAATCGGAATTAGCTTCAGAATTTGCTTTATCTGGGTTAGCTGAACCACTTGGGTATTGCCATAGCTGCGCTCCTAAGCTGGGAAGCGGTATCGTAAAATCTTTTCCAAACTGGACTTTTATCTGATACTCAACCCATTTAGCTAAAAGCTTAGCAGGAATCAGTATGAGCCGAGCCAGACCGTTGACAATTTGCGGGCCGCCAAGATCGGCATTGTCGGTCACAAAGATTTGCTTAAAGGCTCGGCCTGCCTGATAGCAAATGCTCCAAAACCAAACAATAATAACAGCAAAGATCAACAGCCCTAAAGAGATAATGGTGAACAACCGAACCAGCAGCGTCCAAAGAAGTTTGAAAAAGCTTCCGAGGATGCTGGCCGTTTCCTTTGCTGAGAGGGTTTCCCAAAGCGCCTGAATCTCAGGCTGAATAGCATTTGCTGAAATGACGTTTAGCGGCAGAGCTGTTGTTAAAGCTGCCGCTGAATCGGTGTTTTTTGTGCCACCGTTTTTTATGCCACCTAGCTGGTTATTTGGCGGGCTATCTAATTGGGAAGACGATGACATCAGCAGTCCCTACCAAGATCGTGCGTATACATAATTGAGGAATTATAGTACCGCATCGTCTACCTTATAGATCATTATTGCAGCTTGGTGATAGCTTTCTTGACGATATTTAACTAACGTTTATTCAAAGATTGAGTCAAACGCTTTACGAGTATCTTGCTTATGTCACAGTTCACGATAGGCTACTAATGCATTCATCTTATTTTAATTCGACTGCTTATCGTTATTATTATCATTTGTTATGACCAGTTTCCCAGGGTCGCCGCGTTTACTCAAAGGAGCTATTGTTGGCCTAGATAAGTTTAGTCCACTCTCTAGCGTTATAGTATTTCAATATAATCCTGATACGATGTCGCGATCGCTTTCCCCTCGAATGTTGCGCTCAGCGTCCAATAGCGACAATGTCTCTAGCCCTAAAGAGGCAATGAGAATTACCGGGCCACCGAAAGAAACAATCACGCTCAAAGTTGAAATTGACGCCACCGACCAGCTCGAAGTAGCCGATCCAATTGCGGTGAAATCGGGCATTCATCCTCAGCTAGCTGCATTAGAGCTGCTGATGTATCCCAAAATGGCGACGGTACTGACCAATCGGGTGCTGAGCAAAACGGGCATGTTGGAAGTTGTGCCGATGGAAATGCCGCTGGCGCTGCTGGTCTGGGGTCTTCAGCGAACGCTACCTGTGCGGCTAGAGAGTTTGAGCATTGATGAACAGGCATTTGACGCTAGCCTTAATCCTATTCGAGCTGAGGCGTCACTGAGCCTGCAAGTGCTGAGCTATGCAGATTTACCCTTTAACAGTAAGGGCGGTGGGCTGTTTGCGGCGCATCAGGTGCAAAAAGAGATTCTTGCGACAGCCACCAGTGCCCTATCAGCAGTGAGCCAGGTCACAGGAGGTGTACTTCCTATTTAAATCTTTATTCTTTTCACTGTCTGCAATTTTTTGAGTTTTCTACCCAAAGCGAGTAAAACACCTATGTTTGATCCTAGAAGTCGCTACTACAGCCTAGAGGAGGCAATTTTTGAGCAGCCGACGGATGGCCGGACGGCTGCTCGAAACAGCATTGCCTACAAGCGCCGACGATTTTTACCACAGGGGCGTGATTTGGTGGCACTAGCAGAGGTAACGGTGACCCAGGGAGAGCGGTTAGATCTGCTCGCTCATCGCTTAATGGGAGATAGCGAACAGTACTGGCAAATATGTGATGCCAATGACACGCTGAATCCAGCGACGCTGCTGGCCGCTTTTGAGTCGGTGCAGTCAGCACAAGAGCCTTTCAATGGCGTTTTCAATCAGGTTTTACGGGTGCCTTTGCCACAGGCTTACTAATCTTACGCTGTTTTTTTTAGCTCAACGGGTTTTCTTAAAGCTATGCCACTGTCATTGGGCGTACAGTTCAGTTTGTTGATGGGGAAGTCGGTGCCCAGGCCAGTGCCGCCAGCGATTAGCGATGCCTTTGAATCGGCTGAGATTAAGCAGAGTGAGGAGGGCCGTTCAGGATTTCAAATAACGCTCAAGCTAGGGCGAGCAGATGCTAGCGATTTGCGAGATTATGATCTCATTCGCAGCGCCCTGCTAAAGCCGTTTGGCCGAGTGACTTTAGTCGCCGTGCTCAAGGCCAAAATTCAGGTAGTGATTGACGGCGTGATTACGCATCATCAGTTTATGCCCAGCAATGCGCCGGGTGAGTCGAAGCTAATCATCACTGGCGAAGACATTAGCGTGATGATGGATTTAGAAGAGAAAATTGTTGCTTATCCTGCGCTGCCAGAAGCGGCGATCGCCACTAAAATCATTAGCCGCTACCTGCGCTACGGCATTGTGCCCAAGGTTATTTCGCCCAAAGGCGACCTGCCACCGCTGCCGACAGAGCGAGTGCCGATACAGCACGGCACCGATTTAGAACAGCTGCAGACGCTAGCAGCCCGCCATGGCTACGTGTTTTATGTAG
>JBARVS010000009.1:0-3858 GCA_049646385.1 Phormidesmis sp.
AAGAAGGAACAACCCTGATTGTTGATATTGCCAATGCGACGCTCTCTCTGGCCGATGGCAGCAGCTATCAGCAGCTTAATCCGATTCCAGGCGTGGCCTCTCTCACGTTAGAGCAGCGCGGCAGCGAGGTTCAGCTCACGGTCGCGAGCGACAATGAGACGCCGCCGGTTGCCTACTTTGAAAGACTGGTAGACGCGCTTCAGCTTGATGTCGTGACAGTTGCGCCGGGTGCAACCGATACGAATATTGATCTCGATAGCAACAACTTACGCATTATTGTGACGGCGGTGCCGCTAGATGGCTATAGAGTGCCAACCGCTAGCATTGGCACTCGTACCGATACGGCGATTATCGACATTCCCCAGTCCATTCAGGTCATTCCCGAAGCCATACTCGAAGACCAAGATACGCAGACCCTGGGCGAAGCGTTGCAGAATATTAGCGGCGTTCAGACCGGACGAGTGAGTTCGGGTAGCCGCGCCGCCACACCGCTAATTCGAGGGTTTGAAAGTAGAAATATCTTGCGCAACGGCCAGCTAGATCCGACGGCTCGGCTCGGCAGCGGCCTACCCAATGTCGAACAAATTGAAATTATCAAAGGGCCTGCCTCTGTTCTTTTTGGAGCGGGCGACTTGGGCGGCACGATTAATTTAGTCACCGAAAGGCCGCTGTACGATCCGCGCTATCAGTTTGAAATTGGCGGCGGCAGCTTCGATGCGTATCGCGGTGGCATAGACTTTACAGCGCCCTTAGACGATCAAGATAGATTTGCCTACCGGCTCAACGTTGCCTACGACGCGCAGGGCAGCTTTATTGACTTTCAAGATAGCGATCTCTTTTTTGTAGCGCCTTCTTTACAGGTGGTTAATACCGATCAAACAAGCCTAGTGTTTGATTTTGAATATTTCAGGAACCGCACCCGGCAGTCATCCACGGGCCTACCGGCGGTGTCTGCGATTGGCTTGGAGAATAATTCTTACATTGACGGTTTGATAGCGGGTGGACTTGTTCTATCGGAGGCTAACCGGGAGGCCGCAGGCACTTTGGACATTAGTGCAAACTTGGGAGAACCCGATATCAGCCGTTCTGAAACCAATATTTCGCGAGTTGGTTACCGGCTCAGCCATGAGTTTAACGATGACTGGAAACTCAATCACGAGTTTTTAGCCTCCTTTCAAGAGACGCCGCAGGATTCGTTTGTAGTGTCTACTGGTTTTGCTCAGTCGCTAGGACAGCCTGACTTCTCCTTGCTAAACCGACTGTATTTGAACAACATTAGCAGCCGTGAGTCCTATAACTTCAATACTAATATTGCAGGAAATTTTGACGTTTTAGGGATTGACCAAACGTTACTGCTAGGCGCAGAAGTATCTATCGAAGAAGCACGAGACAAAATTATTCAGCGGGTGCAAACTTCTTTCGACCGAGAGTTGCTAGCGCCTATTCCTCGATTCAATATTTTTGATCTCAACTATAATCCTCGGCGATTTATTAACGATCTCAACTTTGATCGAGTCAGTACAGATACCTTAGAAAACCGAGTTCGATACGGATTCTACGGTCAGACACAGCTCAATTTTTCAGATAATTTCTTAGCCTTACTAGGGGGACGCTTAGATCTGGTTCATCAGGATTTTCAAGATGCGGCTAATAACTTTAATTCCGACCGCATTAGCCTGAGTGAAACCGCTTTTAGCCCTCGCGTAGGCTTAGTATTCAAACCGACTGAGAATGTTTCACTTTATGCTAGCTACAGCGAGTCTTTTAGCCCGGTGATTGGTCAAAGCTTTGAGGGCGATGTGTTTGACTCGGAGCGGGGTAAGCAGTGGGAGACCGGAATTAAGGCAGCGATGTTTGATGATAGGCTGGCCGCAACGCTGGCTTTTTACGACCTGACTCGCAACAACGTACTGACTCAAGACAATGAGAATCAGGGCTTTCAAAGGCAGGTGGGCGAACAAAATAGTCGGGGTATCGAGCTGGATATTGCTGGAGAGGTGTTGCCGGGGTGGAATATTATTGCGACCTATGCCTATACCGACGCCAAAGTGACCGAGGACAATGAGTTTGAGGCGGGTTTGCGGCTGTTGAACTCGCCTCGAAATTCAGGAAGCTTGTTTACGACTTACCAAATTCAACAGGGGAGCTTGGAGGGGTTCGGGTTTGGATTTGGGGTTTATTATGTGGGCGATCGCAATGGTGATTTTCGCCAACCATTTGACCTACCAAGCTACACCCGCACCGACGCCTTACTGTTCTATGACAAAGATAATTTTCGCACCCAGATAAACTTTGAGAACCTGTTCGACGCTCGCTATTTTCAGGGCGCTCGCGATCAGTTTCGCGTACAGCCGGGTTCTCCTTTTGGCGTGTCGGCAAGCGTAAAGTGGGAGTTTTAGCCAATGCACGCTTTCATCAAAATTTGGATTGGCCAGCTAGTGTCTACCATCGGCAGCTACATGACGGTGTTTGCGCTGATGATTTGGATTTGGCAGGAAACGGGGTCGGCCACAACCTTAGCGCTTGTGACATTTTTCTCGCAGCTTCCGCGCATTGCGGTCACGCCTTTTGCGGGCATTATCGTTGATCGTTTTGCGCGTAAGCAGCTTATGCTGCTGGGCGATGTGGTGGCAGCGGTAGGGACGCTGATTATCGGTCTGTTGTTTTGGCAGGGGCAGCTAGAGCTGTGGCATCTGTATATTGTGGTGACTATCTACGGCTGTTTTGGTCAGCTACAGACACTGGCTTACTCTACGTCTATTGCGCTGCTGGTGGATAAAGAGAACTACACTCGTGCTGAAAGCATGGTCGCGGCTGTGGGCTATTCAGGGGCGATTTTCTCTCCTATTTTGGCGGGCAGTCTCTATCCGGTGGTGGGGCTTACAGGCATTATTGCTATTGACCTCATCACCTTTGGCGTGGCATTCGCCATTCTCTTACTATCGACTATTCCTAATCCGCAAGCGAGCGAGACGCCTGCGGTGGTGGGCTGGCAAGATCTTACCTTTGGCTTTCGCTATATATGGAGCAAGCCGGGGCTGATTGCAATGGTGATTGCGTTCTCTTGCTTTGCGGTGCCGAGTGATATTGGCAAGGCGCTGTACAATCCGATGATTTTGGCGCGTTCGGGAGGGGATGCGCAGGTGCTGGGACTGGTGACGACCGCTGCGGGGGTGGGCGGCGTGTTGGGGGCGATCGCAGTCGGAACTAGCGGTGGCTTTAAGCGGCGAATTCACGGCATGTTGTTGGGCTTTGCCATCACCGGATTATTCAAAATTGCGCTGGCACTGGGCCAAACGCCGCTGGTGTGGATGTGTTCTCACTTTGCGGCAACGTTGGCGATTCCATTGTTCTATAGCTCTAGCAATGCGATTTGGTATGCCAAGGTGCCGCCGGAGTTGCAGGGACGAGTGCTGGCGGCAGATCAAATGATTGGGCTGGGGGTGGGGGCGATCGCGCCTCTAATCGCTGGGCCATTAGCCGATAACGTTTTTGAGCCAGCAATGCTGCCGAATGGCGCACTCTCTCCTATATTCTCACCTTTATTTGGCAGTGGCGTGGGCAGCGGAATGGCCTTAATGTATGCCGTTAGCGCCGCTATGATGGCGTTAGTAGGGCTGGGCGGCTATGGATTTAGGCAGCTTCGTGAGGTAGAAACGCTGCTGCCCGACCACAGCTTTAAGCGAGAGTCAAGGCAGAATACCTCTGTGTAGGGCAATCGCCGCGCCTTGGCAAGTTTGCAACATTTGCAAATCTATATCGACTGGCGATCGCTAATTGTTGATATTCAATGTTAATAAAGCTTTCCACAGCGCGATCTGTATTGATCGCAAGCTGGCACTTTCAATCAGCCCACAA
>JBARVS010000010.1:0-2885 GCA_049646385.1 Phormidesmis sp.
CGCTGATAGAGGTCATGAGCACCGCCGCACCGGGTTCGGTGGCGATCGCCTTACAGCATTAGCGGCTGGCTTTGGGCGCAGAAACGGCTCAGCAAATCCAAGTGGCCTACGCTGGATCAGCGGCTGAGCCAGCAACCAATCAGGCGGCGAACACATCAGCAGCAAAGCCTTGCGATCAGCTTCAAGATTTGAGAGCTGGCAGCACTGCTCGGGTAGTGGGATATGAAGCCGCCGCTCGGCCTTATCGCCGAAAGCTGCTGGCGATGGGGCTAACGCAAGGAACCGAATTTACAATTGTTCGCCGTGCGCCTTTGGGTGATCCGGTTGAAATCAAACTGCGTGGGTTTAGCTTGAGCCTGAGAAAACATGAGGCGAATGCTTTGTTAGTAGAGTCAGTAGAGGGAAAATAAGGTTCATGGCTAAATTGAGCGTCAGATCGGCTGCTGTTAAGCCCATTGTTGGACTTGTCGGCAACCCTAACTGCGGTAAGACGACGCTATTTAATGCGCTTACAGGAGCCAATCAGCGGGTAGGAAACTGGCCAGGGGTCACCGTTGAGCGCAAGGAGGGCAGCTATCACCATCAGGGAAAAGAGATAGCTGTGGTGGATTTGCCGGGAGTGTATTCGCTAGAGGCTGAAGACGCGGCGACCGGGCTAGATGAGCTGGTCGCGAGAGACTATTTGGTTTCAGGTGCAGCCGATGTGGTGACACAACGCAAATTTTGGAGATGGGGGTGCCGCTAATTTTGGGGCTGAATATGATGGACGTGGCGAAAAAGTGCGACATCAAGATTGATACGGCGGCGCTAGCGGAAGAGCTAGGCTGTCCGGTCATTGCCATGAGTGCCTCTTCCGGGCAAGGGATATCTCGGCTAAAGAGCTGTATTGATGCGCGGGTAGTTGATCCAGCAGTGCCAACGGCAAGCGTTGTTTACGCACCGGAGATTGAGGATGCGATCGCCACTCTCATTCCTCTTCTTAAAAAACAATCAAAGCCAGGTTCATCTACGCTGGAGCGCGCTTAAGCTACTCGGTGACGAAACCAACAGTGCCACAGAACTCAAAGATGCCGAAGTCGCTCAGGCCGTGCGCGCCCAAAAGCAGACAATTGAAACAGCCCTAGATGAAGACGTGGACTTGCTCATTGCCGACTATCGCTACAGCTTTATCCGTAGCTTAGTAGACGAGACCACTCAATCAAGCCGAATTGTCACCGCTAATCTATCAGATCGCATAGACCGCGTTGTGCTGAGTCGCTGGTGGGGAATTCCCGTTTTTTTGCTGGTGATGTACTGCATGTTCACCTTTTCAATCAACACTGGCGGTGCTTTTATTGACTTTTTTGACATTGGCTTTGTCACCATTTTTGTAGATGGTGTGGCCCATGTATTGCAAGGGCTCAACGCACCGGGCTGGCTAATTGGCATATTGGCCGATGGCGTTGGCGGCGGCATTCAAACTACGGCGACGTTCATCCCGCAAATTTTGCTGTTGTTTATTTTCATGTCGGCGCTAGAAGACTCCGGATACATGGCTAGGGCGGCGTTTGTGATGGATCGGCTGATGCGATTTGTTGGATTGCCAGGGAAGTCTTTTGTGCCGATGCTGGTGGGCTTTGGCTGCAATATTCCGGGGGTGATGGCGACTCGAACGTTGGAGAATAAGCGCGATCGCTTTATGACCATCATGATGAATCCGTTTATGTCATGCAGCGCCCGCCTCACGGTGTACGCCCTATTTTGCGCAGCCTTTTTCCCGGTTGGCGCACAAAACAGAGTCATGGCGCTCTACCTAATCGGCATTTTGGCGGCTATTTTCACCGGGCTTGTGCTCAAGCACACAATTTTGCCAGGAGAGGTTGCCCCCTTTGTGATGGAACTGCCGCCCTATCATGTGCCCAAGCTCAAAAGCGTGCTGCTAAGAGGCTGGGAAAGAACAAAGGCGTTCATTCAAAAAGCGGGTAAAGCCATTGTGCTTGTGGTGATGATTCTGGGCTTTTTAAACGCCGTAGGAACAGATGGTTCTTTTGGCAAGCAAAACAGTGAAAACTCCATTTTGAGTGCGTTTAGCCGCACCGTTACGCCTGCTTTTACACCCATGGGCATCACTCAAGACAACTGGCCTGCTACGGTTGGGCTGATGACGGGCGTACTGGCGAAAGAGGTGATGGTCGGCACGCTGAACTCGCTTTATGACGAGCTAGGGCAAGAGCAAGATTCAGCCAACGCCTCGCCTGATGAACCTTACAGCTTTTGGGGCGGCATTGGTCAAGCTTTTATCAGCATCCCGCAAAATTTAACCACTCAGGTGCCTCAGCTTTTACTCGATCCGTTTGGATTTAGCAGCACCGATACAAACGGCATGACTCAAGAAAACGTGAATCAAGGAGATGATAAAGCGCAAGCGGTGGCGGCGGCTCAGGGCGTCTCGGTGAGCACGTTTGGGCAGATGTCTCAGCGGTTTGCCACAACGCAGGCTGCCTTTGCCTATCTGTTGTTTGTGCTGTTGTACTTTCCGTGCGTTTCAGCGACTGGCGCAATTTACCGCGAGACTAATCTGGGCTGGACGACGTTTATTATCTGTTGGACAACAGGATTGGCGTACTGGGTGGCAGTTGGCTATTACCAAGTAGCGACCTTTGCCTTGCATCCGCTGCAATCGCTGCTATGGGTAGGAGGCTTGGCAGGTGCGCTGAGCGCTGTACTGTTTGGGCTAAAGCTAGCTGCCCCCAGCGCTAAAGAAAAACGGGCAATGCTCAAATCTCAATAGTTTTGAACAGAATTAAACGGGAGGTCTATGATGGTTTTAAGAGAGCTGCAACAGTATTTGTGCGATCGCAAAAAAGCCTCTATGTCAGAGCTACAGCAGCACTTTCAGATGGAGG
>JBARVS010000011.1:0-20644 GCA_049646385.1 Phormidesmis sp.
CCTGATGGCCCTTCCCCGCAGGATATTACAGCGGCGGAGCGCTACATTCTAAATTTGATGACTACACAGTCATTGATGGGGATGCAAGTATTAGTTGAGAGTACACAAGAGCAAGTACCTGTGATGAATACCGCTGAAGTCGTGGGTCTGATTCACTCGCTTTGCACTGCTAACAAAATTCAAATGCTAGATCCTAACGCTAAGCCCAAGGATCAACTGTTGTGCCACGTGCCTGCCTAGCACTCTATCTTTCCTCCCCTTTAACGCTACGGTCTGCCTCTGATGAGTACAACCGCTCCCTATCCTTCTCCCAATTCACTCAGCGTTACTAAGGTTCGCGTGGCTTTTGAGTGCCCTCGGCTGATGTATTTGGGGCATCACGAAGGCGGCATGACGATGTTTCGCGCCTCCCATTCTAAAGGCGGCGGTGTGGGTTTAGCGTTTCATAAGCTGTGTGATGACTGCGTGGATCGCATTTGTACGGATGGGGCGATCGCCCAACTTCTCATCCCACCCGCCACACAGCTAAATCCAGAAACTTTGGCGCAGCAAATACAGCAGCAGCTCTACCGAACCGTATTTTTTCCGCTGGTACAAACAACCGTTAAGGACACGCCTAGCAGAGTCCCGGCGCTCAATCAGCTTTGGGAAGGCATTACTGGGCTCATTCGCCGCTGGGCCGAGCTGCTCGTGAGCAACCGCAGCTTTTGCGAGCCCAAAGACGTGATTCGCAAAACCTTTTTGGCGCAAGAGCTATCCGTTAAGCATGAGTTTGACTTGCCAAATGGCGATCGCCAGCTTGTAAAAGGTCGATTCGATAGCCTTGTTTACGACTTTGCTGCTCAGCGCCTGTGCGTGGTGGACTACAAAACCTATCAGGCCACCGATCCTGCTGCCCAACTTGCCCAGGTTGCTTTGTACAGCTACATGCTTAAGCAAAGGCTTCAGGTAAATATCAACTCAGCCGTGTATAGCGTACTGCCCGATTGGAAGGGCGTTGAATATCCGTGGGATTTGCTAGAGAAAACGCTGCATGAGCTAATTCCCTACAAGCTGATGCAAATGAGGGATTGGCTGGCATGGCGATCGCCCCATCCAAACCCACCGCCGCCGACCGCTCACCTTGAGCTATGCAACATTTGCCCTCAAAAAAACAAATGCCAGACCTACTTTGAAGCAGGCGCTGCCGTAACGCCCGCCGAAATAATCGCCAATGAGCCGAGCCAATTAAAAAACATTCCACCTTTACTCACGGGTTCTGTTGCAGAAAGCTTCACCCTCGACTATTCCCAACCTGTGAAGGTCGAAACCCTGCAGGTTGAGTCCTTGCGCGTAGAGTCTATTGAAGTTGAATCACTTCCAGCTCAAAAGCCAGCCGCAAGGCCAAAGCCGCCTGCAAAGCCGCTTCCGCCTAACAAATCCACACCCATTGAGTTGGCCAATGATGCCTCAGACAAGGTAGCAACGCAGCTTGTAGAAGTATTGCAATCTTTCAACGTCGGCGTCGATTATTTGGGTTCAGTTCTTGCCCCGGCGTTTGTTCGCGTTAAGCTCATGCCTCATTTAGGCGTACGGGTCAGCTCAATTTTGAAGTTTGAGGATGATATTCGAGTGCACCTGGGCCTATCTAATCCGCCTTTGATGGCTCCGCAAGCCGGATACATCAGCGTTGACTTACCGCGCCCCGATAGGCAAACGGCGTTTTTTGAGCGCTATTATCAGCAGCCTGAGATGAACAGCGCCCAGGCGAAGGTCGCTATTGGCGTGAATTTAGATGGTGAGCTAATTGAGGCTGATTTATCTGATCCTAATACCTGTCACTTTTTAGTTGGCGGTACGACGGGCAGCGGGAAGAGTGAGTTTTTGCGATCGCTCCTCCTCAGCCTGCTTGTCCATCACGATCCCAAACATTTTCAAGTTGCCCTAGTCGATCCGAAGCGGGTGACCTTCCCTGAATTTGAAAATATGCGCTGGCTGTATGAGCCCATCGTTAAAACGCGAGAAGATGCGATCGCCCTGATGGAGCGCCTCGTGATCGAAATGGACGAGCGCTACCACCGCTTTGAAAAAAGCCGCTGCAACGACCTATTTGCCTACAACCAAAAAGCCGCCTCACCTTTACCGCGCATCCTCTGCATTTTTGACGAATACGCCGACTTCATGGCTGATAAAGAGACTGCCAAAGCGTTAGAGCAAAGCATTCAGCGATTGGGGGCGATGGCTCGCGCTGCTGGCATTCATTTGGTGATTGCGACCCAGCGACCCGAGGCCAGAGTCGTCACGCCGCTGATCCGCTCTAACCTACCGGGTAGAGTGGCACTGCGAACGGCGAGCGATGCTGACTCTGCCATTATTTTGGGTGGAAAAGAAGGCGCGGCGGCTAACCTATTAGGCAAAGGCGATTTGTTTTATTCAGGTGGCGGTGGTCTCCAGCGCCTGCAAAGTTTATTTGCGCCTGCCCAAACGGTTGCTAGTCTGATTCAATAAAAAACCGACATTATTTTCAATGCTTTAGCTAGTTACTTACTCGCAAAAGCTAAGTGATTTAAAAGACTTTGAACTCGCGCGTTTCTTCAGGTACTAAAGACAGTTACAGCTTTTTTTATGAACTGTCATACTGCTATCAAAAAAAGTCCGCTCCTCGATATTATTGAGGGGTAAGCGGCTAGCGGCTATTTGCAGTGCAGCTTGCTCCGCAGACTCTTCCTTAGAGCGATCGCACTTTGTCACATCGGTTACTTGTAAAGCGGCGATAAAGTAGTCTCCTGAAAAGTTAAGAACAACCTTCTAAATGGGTTTAGAATCTTGCAACTGTGGTTTAACTGACGTCAGCTTTGCTACTGAACCGAATACTCCAATAGAGCTTGCCTATGCTTTTATCTAAAGCTACTAAGGCATGTCTAAAAGAAGTAACCAATCTTGAGTAAAGCGGTTAGTTAGTTAGTTGTGATTTGTAAAGATAGCTAACGCTTTTAAGCAGTGTTTTAACGGCATCGCTTCCTTACTACAAGCCTCTGCGATCTTTAAGGAAAGAATGGCGTTCAGCTAGCTGAATACAGAAATTAATAGAAAAAACGAGATTGGAATTGAGTGAAGGGGGCTAATAGAAAAATGAACATTAAAAAGGTGAGGCAGCTAGGCGTAGTTTTACTAGGCGCTTTTGTAGTGTCGGGCTGCCCAAGCCCAATGGCCAGCCAGCTTATGCTGAGCAGTGGCAGCGGCTCTCAAGATGCGATCGCTCAAGAAGTCGTCAGTTCAGAAGCTGCGCTCCCACAGCGCAAGGCGAATGCTAAAGATACCGATAGCGTGAATTTTGACGTGTGTGCCAATGTAGAAAACTGGCAGCGGCCCAGCGAGGCAGAGCAGGCAAAGCGTGTGAGCAACAACCCCCGCTACAGTGAAGCGCTAGCCAGCAGTTCAACCGATGATTCGCTAAAGCGTGAATCTACTCAGTTTTGGGATCATCAGGCGATTAGCTTTACTACCTACGGTTTGAGCGCTCGGGTAGAGCCTGAGAATTTATCGGGCGTGTGGACGGCGACCGATGAAATGGCGAACTGCTATCAGCCTGAGACGACTGTAGCGATAAATCAGGGCGATCGCGCTGAAACCTGGCTGCTCAACCATCGCATCAGTGACTTGCAGTGGGAGGGCGATCGCTACCTTATGACCGTCGAACCCGCCAGCACGGGCCTACAGGTTATCCAGTTCGACCGCGTTGATGAAATGGCCAGTCTGCCTTTAGAAGTGGTCACAACTAACGGTTCTCCTGTCGATACTATGTCTGGAGACTGGCAGTAAATCTGGCGATTGGCAGTAAGCCTTCTCTCAACTGCCTTTTAACTGCCCATCTTGCGCTTCAGCTCATCCAATTCCTCTTCTGCTTCCCACTGGCGAAAGCTTTCATCTAAGGGATCGATGGATTGGCTGAAGCTGTAAGGGCTTTTGTTCCATCCTGTGGTGCCCCAGTCAGCGTCAACCCTGGCTGTTTTTGCGGTCGCGGCGGCCTGGGCAATTTTAGTTTTTACCTCCTGCCGTTTGGCCTTCACCCGCTGCTGCAACGCTTTAGTTTGCTCAATTCGCTCTTTAACGCCCTTAAGCTGCCCCCAAAGGTGATTGCCCTGACGCAGCAAAGTCGCCTCCCGCTCTTGCGCTGGCCCTACCAAGTCTTGACGATTAGCCGCCTTAGCCTTATTGATGCGGCCATGCCACTGCTGAATGTCTTGAGCGGTTTCCAAAATGCGCTCTTCGAGCTGCTTTGAGCGGCGGCTAAGATCTCCGATTAGCCTAATCGCATCCTCTTCCTGCCCGCGAAGCTGATCGTCTAGCGCTCGCAGCTCTAGGTGAGGATTTGCTCGCAAAAATTCATCAAGCCGCGTTTCTAAAAAGCGGCTGAGATCGTCGAATAGGCTCATGGCGTTAGCTGGGCTGTCGGTGCTTAAAGAATCTACTAAACTTCTAGTTTAGAACCTCTAGTTTAGAACCTCTAGTTTAAAACCTTTGGCCAATATAGACCGAGCGCACCTCACCATTGCGGCGAACGACCACATCTTGCCCGTTGACAGATACTAATGACCATTCGGAAACGCCGACGCGATCGCCCACATAAGCCCTTTGCGAATTGCCGTCTACATTAAACAACGCCGCCGAACGACTGCCCAGGTTCAAAATGCCGACTAGGACGTGCTCAGAATTTGGCTTGATGTTGGTAATCGCCGCTGCCGCATTGGTCGGTGCGACTGCAACTGGCACGCTAGGCGCGGGTAGAGCATTTGTGCCCGCGTTTACAATGGGTACAGACGGTCGAGCGGTGGCGGGCGCGCCGGGTGGAATGGCGGCGGCGGCGGCGACTGGCGCTGGCACTGGCACCGTTGGCCTTTGCGCTTTGCGGTTAGGCATTGCTACAGAGGGTAGAGCAGGCAGCGTGGTTCTTGCTTTGGCCGATGGCTGAGCGGCTGAGCCACTTTGATAGACGGGGACAAAAACGCGCTCAATGACGTTAGGCGTAGCTGCCGCGCCCGGTAAGTTGGGCAGCGCGCCTAGCGACGGCGATGGATTGATATTAGGAACCGTGGTTGGCAGCGTGGGCACTTTGTTGGCAACTGGAATCACCGCGACCGTTTGCTGTATTCCTGCTTGGCGAGCGGTGATTACTTCTAGCGATCGCTGCAAATAAACTAAAAAGTCTGCTGTAGAGTTATCAGGTATTTCGGCAGCGGTGGCTTCTTGGCCCAGTGAGAGCAGCCAGCCATTGCCCGGTGCGCTTTGGCTCAGTGCCCATAGGCCGACGGTGCTAACGGCTGAAATACTCGCCGCGCCAATCAGCAAAAGCGGCAGTGATACCTGCGAGTATGGCTGCACCTGGGGCTCAAAAATAGTTTGAGGCGGACGCGGCGAAGGGTTAAAAAGCGTTAGCGCCGGCGCAGCGCCATCGGGATAAGGCTCATTGGGATAAAGATAGTGAGAACCCGTTTGAGGCGGTGACGCTTGAGCACCCGCCGAATTGCTATAGAGATCGGCATCGGGCGATTGAATAGGCGATTGAATAACGGTGGCTTGAAAGTTGCCAGCGCTGGCTAGCGATCTGGCTAACGATCTATGGGCAGCAGTCGTCACAGGTCTACCGCCATGGCGATAGCCATGATGATTGGCGGACTGCTTAGTAGATGGCGCTGCCTGCTTAGCTGCCTGCAATACTGGGTATTGCGGCGTATAGGGGTTGGTGCGATCGCTCCCTTCTACAGCAGCTACGGTCGCCACAGTCGCCATGGTCGCCACGGTCGCCCGGTAAATATCAGCCGCGCTCTTAGGCGCAAAATTTTCAGGGAGCTGAACGGTTCTGCTAGAAGGATTAATCGGCCTGGGCTGATGGCGAACCATCGTCATATAGCTGCTCAAATCACCTTCTAAGATCTGATCGACTTCTAAGAATAGATCGTCCATCAGGCTGTCACTATAGGTATCGGCGACTCTTGTAGATGGCGCTACCTCTAAGCCGAAAGCATTGTTCTGAGCGACTAGGCGGCTGTTCGAGATCATGATTTGGACAAGTGGGGTAAAGCTGTTTGAAGTGTTAGGAACTTTAGGTCTGAATATGCTTGAAAAGAGTCAAATTGCTAGGTCAGTCCCAGAGTAAGCGCGGCGATCGCAATTTCCTTTTCTGATAAAGGTCTGTGCTAGTAAAGGTTTGGGCAAGGGGCTGCTGAATTACGGCCAGAACCATCAAGTTTCGATGATGTTTTACGTAAACTAATATGCCCCCCTGCCCAAAAAAACTATCAAGTTTACGTGTTTGGTATTATTCAGCTTGGAAGTTTGGGTAGGAAATAATGACTGGTTTTAACGCTGCTTTAAGCGTCTTAGGGGAGCTGCTTGCTGCTAGCCCAGCCAACGGCCAGCGGCTTGAGCGAGCGAGCGTCACTGGCATCACGACAGATACTCGCTCGGTGCAGGCGGGTGATTTGTTCGTGGCGCTAGAGGGCGATCGCTTCAACGGTCATGATTTTGTCGGTGAGGCGGTTGAAAAAGGCGCGATCGCCGCCGTTGTCCGCAAAGGTGTTTGTGCTAAAGACTCTCACCTGCCGCTGCTAGAAGTAGACGATACGCTAGCGGCCTATCAAACTTTGGGCCGCTGGTGGCGGCAGCAGTGCAAGGCATCTGTCATTGCGATTACGGGCTCGGTGGGCAAAACCACAACCAAGGAAATTATCGCCGCTGCCTTGAGTCAGTTTGGCTCGGTGCTAAAAACTCAGGCGAACTATAACAACGAGATTGGCGTGCCCAAAACGCTGCTAGGGCTGACGACTGAGCATGACTATGCGGTAGTTGAAATGGGAATGCGCGGCCCTGGTGAGATTGCGCTGCTGGCTCAAATCGCTCAGCCTGACGTAGCGCTGATTACGAATGTGGGGACGGCGCATATTGGCAGGCTTGGATCTCGTGAGGCGATCGCCCAGGCAAAATGCGAGCTGCTGCAAAAACTACCGCCGACTAGCGTAGCGGTGCTCAATCATGACAATGATTTACTGATGAGCACTGCCGCCTCTGTTTGGTCAGGGGCGCAAATTAGCTATGGCCTAGAAGGTGGCGACGTTCGCGGGGCGTTAGTAGGCGATCGCATCCTGATCAATCAAGTCGCGATCCCCCTGCCTTTACCCGGACGGCACAACGCTTTGAACCTGCTAGGCACCGTTGCTACGCTTAAAGCCCTTAATCTCGACTGGCAAAAGCTCGCTCAGGGTTTGAGTGTTTCTATGCCCGCAGGCCGCGCCCAAACGCATCATCTGCCCAACGATATTGTTTTGCTAGATGAAACCTATAACGCGGGCACGGAGTCAATGCTGGCTGCCCTTCAGCTCTTAGCCGATCAGCCGGGAACTCGTCGGATTGCGGTACTGGGCACGATGAAAGAGCTAGGGGATCAGTCTATTTCGCTGCACCGTCAGATTGGTGAAGCTGTCGCGGCACACAGGTTAGATCAACTGCTGATTTTAGCGGATCCCGATGAGGCCGAGGCGATCGCACAAGGGGCAAATCCTGTACCTGCTGAGCGGTTTGCAAGTCGTGAGCGATTGGCTGCGCATTTGCAAGGGATGGTTCAAGCGGGCGATCGCATCCTTTTTAAAGCCTCTCGCTCAGTCGAACTCGATCAGGTCGTTGATCAGCTCTTAACAGATCTCACACAAGATTTCTCACGAAAGATTTCATAGTTATCACGTAGCCCCTTGTCCTAAGATAGGAGTTGCAATTTGCGTTCTTTAAATTCCTTTGGGCGATTTTGGTTTTAGCCTTAACCTCACAGCATTTATCTGATATGTCAGCCCATGCCGAACGGGTCTATCCTGAGGAGTGCTGCGGCCTAATGGTGGGCGAAATCAGCCCGTCAGCAGGCGCTGCCAAGGATGAGGCTAATAAACTTTTGGTCGAGCTGATTCCCCTGGAAAATCACTGGACGCCTGACGGCTCTGCTGGCGAGTTGGCTGGCAATAAGGTAGGCGGTGAAGCAACCTACACCAAGCACAGGCGGTATTCTATCGATCCCAAAGATATTTTGCAGGTGCAAAAGCAGGCGCGTCAGCAGGGATTGAATATTATTGGCGTTTATCACTCTCATCCTGATGATGCAGCGGTGCCTTCAGAGTGCGATCGCGCTCAGGCTTGGCCCGAATACGCCTATGTGATTGTCTCCGTTCAAGGCATATCAGCTCAAGAGATGCTGGCCCAAGGTAAAGAAAGCGGAAGCAAAGCGGTCGATATTCAAAACTGGGCGCTAGACTCGAATCATCAGTTTCAGCCAGAAGCCATGCAGGTCTCTCCATCATTAACGCCCAATCAAGCTTCAGAGCGAATGCCGATCTCGGCTTAAACTTTTTTTAGCTTTAACAGTTTTGTCTTAACTTAAGCAACTCGCCGCTGCCCTCAGCCGCATTAGGTCTGTCGCCTAGCCAAAGGCACTCACCTTAACCCACTCTCGCAAAGAATTTCACCCTTTGATTTTTCAACCACCATGCTGAACCCCAACTTGGATGAAATCCAACTGAACAAGGCAGAGTACGAACGCTACTCTCGCCATTTGATCCTGCCCGAGGTTGGCCTCGAAGGACAAAAAAAGCTTAAGGCCGCTAGCGTGTGCTGCGTCGGCACGGGCGGACTGGGCGCACCGCTGCTGCTTTATTTAGCGGCGGCTGGCGTCGGGCGGATTGGCATCGTCGATTTTGACGTTGTAGATCATTCCAACCTTCAGCGTCAGGTTATTCACGGCACTTCTTGGGTGGGCAAGCCCAAAATTGAATCTGCTAAAAGCAGCATCCTCGAAATTAACCCCTACTGTCAGGTTGACCTGCACGAAGTTCGGCTTTCTTCGGATAATGCCTTAGAAATTTTTGAGCCCTACGACATCGTGGTCGATGGCACCGACAATTTCCCGACTCGCTATTTGGTCAACGACGCCTGCGTCCTGCTCGATAAGCCCAACGTTTACGGCTCTATCTACCGATTTGAAGGTCAGGCGACGGTATTTAACTACGAAGGTGGCCCCAACTACCGCGACCTTTACCCCGAGCCACCGCCGCCGGGACTGGTGCCTTCCTGCGCAGAAGGCGGCGTGCTTGGCATTTTACCCGGCATGATTGGCGTCATTCAGGCGACTGAAACGATCAAAATAATTTTGGGCAAGGGCAAAACCCTGAGCGGGCGGCTGCTGATATACAACTCTTTAGATATGAGCTTTAGAGAATTGAAATTGCGCAAGCCTGCCGAGGAGCATCGCACTGTAATCGACAAGCTGATCGACTACGAACAGTTCTGTGGCATCCCTCAAGCTGCCGAAGAAGAGGCCAAGCAGCAGGCTGCTCTTAACGAAATGTCTGTGCAGGATCTTAAAGAGCTGCTCGATAGCGATCGCGATGACTACTTCTTGTTAGACGTGCGCAACCCAAACGAATACGAAATTGCTCAGATTCCAGGCTCCACGCTGATCCCGCTGGGCGAAATTGAAAGCGGCGATGGCGTCCTCAAGCTCAAAGCCCTGCTAAACGGGCATAACCTCGTCGCTCACTGCAAAATGGGCGGACGCTCGGCTAAGGCGCTGGCGATTTTGAAAGAAGCGGGCATTGAAGGGACTAACGTTAAAGGCGGCATTCAGGCATGGAGTCGCGAAATCGATTCTTCTGTGCCCGAGTATTAAGTCTGAAGCGTTGACTTTTTTACTTTCGTTTTGAGGAGGGCGATCGCACGGCGAGTCCTCCTTTTTTATTCAGCTATTTCTCATTACAGAGGTTAAAACCATGAGCCTAAAAGATCGTGTTTCTGACGAAATTAAAACCGCGATGAAGGCCAAAGACAAGCTGCGGCTAGAAACCGTGCGCGGCATTAAAAAAGTCATCATTGAAAAAGAAAGTGAGATTCGGGGCAAAGGCCGCGATGAACTCAATGAAGCAGAAGAGCTAGCGATATTAATGCAGCTCGCTAAGCAGCGCCGAGACTCTATCAAGCAGTTCACCGACGCAGGCCGCGATGAGCTAGCCGATAAAGAAGCTAAAGAGCTAGAAATTTTAGAAGAGTATTTGCCTGCTCAGCTTTCGGATGCCGATATTGAGGCGGCGGTAGTGGAGGCGATCGCCCAAACCGGAGCCACCAGTATGCGCGATATGGGTAAAGTCATGGGGCCAGTCATGCAAAAGCTACAGGGCCAAGCCGACGGCGGTAAAGTGCAGGCGATCGTAAAGTCGAAGCTAACATAGCCCTTCTTGGTTGGTTCTATAGAATTCAATGATGGCTAAGTAAATACTATCGCTGTATGCCAACTAGAATTGTCGTCGAGACTAATGTGTTAATCAGTGCGCTGATTGGTTCTACTGCGCCTCGTCGAGAACTCATTCGACGATGTTTGAGGTATGACTATCAGCCTTTAGTGGGTACCACGCTATTTTGTGAATACGAATCCGTTTCGTCGAGGCCAGATATTCTTGAACTATGCCCGATAGAGCAGTCTGAAGTTGATACGATAGTTCAATCTTTCGTCAGCATCAGCGAGTGGATATCCATATATTACTCATGGCGACCAAACTTAAAAGATGAGGCTGACAATCATCTGATTGAACTGGCGATCGCAGGCAATGCTCATGCAATAGTGACCCACAACATCAAAGACTTTAAGAATGCTGACTTGTTTTTTCCAGAACTTGTCATACTAAAGCCAGAAGATATTCTGAGGAAATAGCATCTGTGGAAACCCTAACGATTCGTCTGCCAGACGACAAGCATAAGAAGCTCACTGCCTTCGCTCGAAGCAAAGGTATGACCGTTGTTCAGCTAATTGAACATCTGTCCAGCATGGCGATCGCTGAGTTTGATACATTCACCCGTTTTCAAGCGATGGTTAAAAAAGGCAACCCTCAGAGGGGCATAGAGCTACTAGATAAATTAGACAGTTTGTCTAGTTAAGCCATTGCACAAGAGTGTGTATTTCCCAATGAAGCTGTTTTGAACAAAAGAACTTGGAACATACAAAGCTAGAAGAACAGCCGTCGTATGAAACCACGCGACGGCTGTATTAATCACCAAATTAGCTGAAGCGCTATGCAGTGGCCGTCGCCGTCGCCGACTTGCGAGCGCGCTTTCGCTCACTAGGACGAGTGCCGCCAACCATCTCATATTCGTTGCTTTCGTGGTTGTACTTCATCGCCACGCCGATCAAAATCTTTCTAGATAAGTCAGCAAGTTCCTTTTCAACCCTTTGGTACTCATTGGCGGCTGAAGCTGCTTGCAACAGCAGCGTATTGTAGGCTTCTAGTTTTTGGCGGGCTTCGTTTAGCTTGGCTTCAACGGTCATAGTTGAGCAGCCGCCGCCCAAATCTAGCTTGACACTAATAGATTTCATGCCCGCTAGCCGACTCTGCGCTTGCAGCATAACTTCAGACTTCTTTTTGGGACGCACCATAGCGAATTCTCCGAATCGTAATAAGGTTTGAAAGCAACAGCGAAACCCGCTATCTCTACAAGGCGTGAGCCTCTAAGGTGTGGGTTATTCTGCTGTTTTTACAATGCCCCAAGCAATCAATCAAAAGCACAAAGCTATCTCTGTGAAAGCACAGATATTTTGACAGGGCTAGAAATTTGTGCGCTGATGCCTTGGTAAAATCACGGTAAGCAGGGAGGTTTTCTATACATGAACGAACAACTATAGAAAACATGAGCAGAAGACTTCTTAACCTTTGCAGCCGACCTATTAGGACTCGAAGCCAATCGCTTAGCCTTTGCAGCCAGTCGCTCAGGACTTTAAGTCAACCCCTTAATACTTGAACTCAGCTTGTTAACCTATGAACTCAATCGCTTCGCCTTTGAGCTTGAATGCCAAAATTAGTAAGGCAATTCTATAAAAAACTTCAAAGCCAATTTGATGTTGTGATGAGCGATAAGCTAAAAGAATAATTAATGGACATGTCTTTTCTATCGGGATTAAGCTTGCATGATATCTGTTCCCATTACTTTAGAGCAGCTTATTCTAGCCGTACAAAATCTACAGCCGGAGGAGCGTGTGCAGGTTGCTAGAGCGCTTGTGCAGTCAGAACTGGCTTCGGAGCTAACCGCCTTGATTCAAACGCTATATGCTGAAGCGCCTGCTGATGACATCAGCGATGAGGAAATTATGGCTGAGATTCAAGCTATTCGCCAGCAGCCTCGCTGATGATGTTGCGCGTTGTGATTGACACAAACGTTTGGGTTCGGATTCTGCTTAGAGGGCGGATGACTGATCTATTTGTGGTAGCTGCCGTTTTGCAGGATGGTTTTGGCTCTGTATAGCTGCTCGACTAGCATGAGTCTGGCGATTTCGTGGGGAAAGGTCATGGCGGATAGGCTGATCATGGGGTAGTGCTTGAGGCGATCGCTCACGCCCTTAGGCCCGCCAATAAATAACACCAGCGTGCCATACGCCTCTTTTGCTAACCACTGCGCAAACGCCACTGAGTCGCGCGCTTTGCCATATTCCGCTAAAATCACCAGCCGATCTTGAGCGCTCACTAGGCTCAGCAGCTTGTCGGCTTCCTTTTCCTTGCCGCTGTCTTTTATTTCTACAGTTTCAAGCTCAGGCAGTCGCTTTTCATACAGCGCAATGCCCTGTTGCAGCCAGGGCTTTTTCACCTTGCCTACTACAATAATTTTGACCTTTGGAAAGCTTTGGCTCATGAGGGTTAGGCTGTGAGGCTAGTCGCAATGAATCGCCTAAATTGTACGATAGAGGCAAAAGCGGCAAACTATGGGGTAGGCAATGGCGAGAAGAGAATGGTGGCAAAAGCCCTCACTGCGTACCGATGAAGAGGAAGGCCGCGATCGCAAAGTCGGCTGGCTAGAGCTATTTTTTGATCTGTATTTTGTCGTTACTATTGCAGAGCTAGCGCACAATTTGGCTGGGCATGTCTCTTGGGTAGGGCTGGGCCAGTTCGTTTTTCTATTCTTACCCGTTTGGTGGATTTGGATTGGCGCAACCTACTACATCGAACGGTTTGAAACAGATGGCATTGAGCATCGGCTGATTGTGTTTGGCCAAATGATTCCAATTGCAGGTTTAGCGGTGTTCGCTCATCACGGCATGGGAGAAACTTCAGTAGGCTATGCTTTGAGCTACGCGCTGTGCCGACTTTTGCACACTTTTTTGTGGTGGCGCGGTGGCCGCTACGACCGACAGTTTCGCCCAGTGGCCAAGCGTTTTGTGCTGGGCTTTTCAATTAGCGTGGGGCTGTTTTGCCTGTCCGTCTTTATGCCGCCGCCGGTGCGGTTTTGGCTGTGGGGGGTCGGCCTATTCATTGACTTTGTAACGCCTGTGCTGACGCTTAAGCAGCAAACCGCCCTACCGCGACTCAGTACGTCTAAGCTGCCAGAGCGCTATAGGCTGTTTATGATTATTGTGCTGGGCGAATCTGTGGTGGGGGTTGTTTCAGGGCTGGCCGCGCAGGAGAAGTTTTCGGTTTCTATTGCGATCGCAGCTATCCTGGGCATTACCTTAGCTTTTGGCCTGTGGTGGATTTACTTTGATTTTGTAGGACGCAGGCCGCCCAAGCCCAACATTGTTTCTGCCCTTTGCTGGAGCTATTTGCACTTGCCTTTGGCGATCGCTATTACGGCCACAGGCGCAGGTATTCTCAACGTTATTGCCGATGAAGACGGCCTGATGAACTATTCGGTCGGGCTGCTGATTGCCGGAGCCGTTGGCGCTACGCTAGTCACGATTGGTTTAATTGAGACAGTGCTAAGCCGCGATTCTGATGAGCCCACCCATCCTCGACTAAGCCCAGGGCTAAAGTTTGCAGGCGGTGCGATCGCTCTTTTCATTGGCCTTGTCAGCAACGGATTCAACATTGCCGTTTTAGAAGCGCTCTTGCTAATTCCGATATCTGTACAAATGGTTTACGGCCTATATGTGTGGTTCACCCAAGATTTGGAAAAAGCCACCTCAGCTGGATAGCCTATTGTCACTGCTTAGGATCCATTTTTCTTTCTAACAGTGAAAAGACCTGAGAGGACAAGACGGTCAGCACCAAATAAATCAGCGCAACGGCTGCGTAGATTTCAAAGGAGCGAAAGTTTTTGGCCACAATAAGCTGCCCTTGGCGAAACAGCTCCTGATAACCGATTACTGCCACCAAGCTAGTGTCTTTTAGCAGCGTAATAAACTCATTTCCCAACGGCGGAATCATTCGGCGAATCGCCTGAGGGAAAACCACATATTGCATGGTGTGGGTGGGGCCAAGTCCTAACGATTCGGCGGCTTCTCTTTGGCCTAGCTCAATGGACTGAATGCCCGCTCTAACGATTTCAGCAAGATAGGCCGCAGAGTTAAGGCTAAGTCCTAAAATAGCCGCGCCCCACTGGTTGAAGCGAAACCCAATGCTGAGAGAATCTAGCAGAACTGGAATGCCAAAATAGATGATATAGAGCTGTACCAGAAGCGGGGTGCCTCGAAAAAAGTCGATGTATACTCTGGCGAGTAGGCTGATGAGCTTGACCTTTGAGAGCCGAGCTACGCCTAAGACTATGCCGCCGATTAAGCCTAAGACGGTGGCGATCGCCGTAAGCTGCAAGGTAATCCAAGCCCCTGACAACAGGGCTGGCAGCGCATCAATCATAAAGCCCAGTGACTTATCCAAAAACCCTCCTCCCAATAAACCATTAATTAAATAGGTGACGACCAGCCATCCCCTTACCAGCAGCGGCTGGTCGTCTATAGGCGCAAGCCTGCTGTTTTATAGCTACTTCGCAGGCGGCGCTTCGCCTATCCATTTTTGATAGATAGCATCGTAAGTGCCATCTGCTTTAATTTCGGCCATTGCTTGGTTGATAGCTGCTAAGTTTTCAGAGCCTTTGGGCAAAGCTATGCCGTAGTTCTCTGAGGTCAGCTGCTGCCCGACTACCACCACGCCCGGAATATTCCCGGTGCTGATGGCATATTTAGTCACAGGTGCATCATTAATAACTGCATCTACGTTGCCATTTGCGAGTTCTTGAAGGGCCAAAGGCGCAGAGTCAAACTCTGAAACTGTGGCATCAGGCACTTCGTTGGCAGTCGCCGCCCCCGTTGTGCCAATTTGCGCTGCAATCTTTTTGCCTTTTAAGTCGTCTAAAGATGTGACTTCTGTATTGCCGTCTGCAACTGCGATCGCCAGCCCCGACTCAATATAAGGCTCAGAAAAATCCACCGTATTGGCTCGCTCTTCGGTAATGCTGATGCTGCTGATTGCCGCGTCAATCGTGCCGCTTTGCAAAGCCGGAATCAGACCGTCAAAAGGCAAGCTCTGAAAGTCAACCGTCTTGCCCGCTTTTTCAGCAATGGCATTCATTAAATCAATGTCAAAACCTTCTAGCTCACCGCTTGCGTTGGTCGATTCAAACGGCGGAAAGGCTGGCTCTGTTCCGACCGACCAAGTATTATCATCCGCGCCGCCGCCCCCACAGGCCGCTAATAGCCCAGCCGTACACAGGCCCAGCACCATCGATCTTAAAAAAGCAGCGCGCGTTACGTTTGTCATCATCATCCTTTAACTCAAACCTCACAACCGTTGACAGTAAACACTCGATAGAAGCACCAGAAATTTACCTGCACTTAACCTACTAGATTTCAGTAACCGCGCCGATAGAGGCGGTAAGTTTCTTTGCAAAACGCCCCGCTTTTGGCTATTTATACGTTGAGACCCGTCACAAAAAAGAGACTAATGTTACATCTGAACAACTCACAAAAGGTAGGATGCTACTCTTTTGGGATATCTTTTTAACGTTCTATCTGGCCATCGTTGATGACAGCTGCCACCGATATGCCTATTGAGATGCCAAAATCCACTTCACACATGCCCGCAATCGTCGCCACCAACCTGCAAAAAAAGTTTGGTGAACTCTCGGTACTCAAAGGCATCGACTGTCAAATTCATCGGGGCGAAGTGGTCTCTATTATCGGCTCGTCTGGCTGTGGCAAAAGCACGCTCTTGCGCTGCTTTAATCGGCTCGAAACGATCAGCGGCGGGCAGCTCATTGTCGATAACATTGACTTGTCCAAAGCCGACTTAAGCCGCCGTCGCCTGCTAGAGCTGCGGGCTCACGTTGGCATGGTTTTTCAACAGTTCAACCTGTTTCCCCATCTGTCTGTGCTACAAAACCTGTGTCTGGCCCCGCAAAAGGTGTTGGGTCAATCTCTACGGGAAAGCGAAGAAACCGCTAAGTTCTATCTCAATAAGGTCGGGCTCGGTGAAAAAGCCAGCAGCTATCCCGATCAGCTCTCGGGCGGACAAAAGCAGCGGGTGGCGATCGCCCGTGCCCTCTGCATGAAGCCCGAAATTCTCCTGTTTGACGAACCCACCAGCGCCCTAGACCCCGAGCTAGTCGGCGAAGTATTACAGGTGATGCAGCAGCTCGCCCAAGAAGGCATGACCATGGTTGTGGTCACCCACGAAATGCAGTTCGCCCGCGAAGTTGCCAGTCGAGTCATGTTCCTCAACAAAGGCCAAGTAGAAGAATCCGGCAACCCTCGTGAAATCCTCAGCAACCCACAAAGCGAAAGGCTCCAGGCATTCCTAAGCCGCATCAACATGGCCCTTCCTACCAAAACACCCGAAGACATGCCTCGCCGATAGGAAGACCCCTTTGCTATGCGCAAGTCAAAAAATGTTGTTCCCTATGGCATTAGTGCGATCGCCCGTCGCTTTGCCCGAAAAAGCCGTGCCTTACCCGCCGAGGCGTGGTCTCAGTGGTGGAAAACATTAGCAGTTGGGCTAGGACTCAGTAGCCTGATTGTCTATGGAATAACTCGCTTGGCCATGGGCTGGGAGGCGCAGGGGCTGCAAGCCTGGGATGAGAAATGGCTGCTCATCATGCGCGATTACAATCCCCTCTCCTTTAGTCAGGGCATCACCTGGCAGTCACCCGGCAATCTGGTGGGTATGCTGCCTGTATTTTTTACCCTAACCGCTCTCACCGCCTGGTTCAAAGAGCCGCTCGTTGCCGCAACAACCGTGGCTACTTACATAGGACAGTTTGCCCTAGTTTGGCTGAGCTGGGGAACATGGAGCCGCGATCGCCCTGACCTCATCGCCAACGGCATCGCTGCCCCTAGCCTGCACTCTTTTCCCTCCGGCCATGTCGTTGTCGTCATGACTATGTACGGTCTAATTTTCTATCTTTGGTTTCGCACGTCTGATAGCTGGCTAGAAAGAGGGCTTGTAATCGTCTTTGCCACTCTTTGGATCGGCCTAGTCTCCCTCTCCCGACTTGCTTTAGGGGCTCATTGGCCAAGTGACGTTATTGCTGGTCTATTTATGGGCTTGCTTTGGCTCATCACTGTCACTACCGCGCTGCAAAGAGCAACCCACGTTTGCCACAAAACGCACCCTAAAAGTCGCGTCAACCAACCGCAGTAAGGCCCGTAGGAGGGCCCGTAAGAGAGCATCGTGATTGCCCTTCCTCCTTAGACTTCCTTTCTTTTTCTACAGCGGATCGATGCTGCGATATCTCGCCTGAAACCCCATGTGAACGCCATAGGCAATAAAGCCAATCCCTAGCGTGGCTAATATCCATTCGTCCGCAGGGTTATTGTTGAAAACGGCCAGCGCATCTTCAGTCGTTTTAATCATGTCTGAATTAAAGCTCCAAGCCGCCCGCCCGCTAAAAAAACCAATCACGATATACACCACGCCTCTAGCCGCAATGCCGACTCTACCGACTAGCGTCGCCCAAGTTTTTTCAACATCACTCATCTGATGTAGCTTAAGGCGCTTACGAAACTCAGCTTTAATCGCCCGATACAGGTAATAGCAGCCAATCCCACAAAAAAGCAGTCCGCCTGCCCCCACTAGCCATCGGCCCAAAGGCTTTTGCATAATTTCAAACGCCCATTGCTGCGCCGTTTTGCCGCCTCCATCTTCAGAGGCCGTCAAAATTTTCACAGCGCTATAGGCTACGCCCGCATATACTAAGCCGCTACAGGCATAGCTTAGCCGCCGCGCGATGTCGGATAGCTCTCGGCTGCTGCTGTGCTCAGGGTCTAAAAAAGCTTGAATAAAGCGCCACACGACGTATCCCATCAGGCTAAAAGCCATCACCGATAGGAGAATTCTGCCAAAGGGCTGGCTGGCGATCGCTCTCAACACACCCGTCGAGCCCACCGTCTCCCCCGACGTAAAATCAAGCGCTTCCAATAGCGCCAGCAAGCCGCTGCTGCCGTAAATAATGCCCTTTGCTGCATAGCCGAACCGGGCATAGTATCTGATCCAGCGCTCATGAGTCGGTTCGGCTTTAGCCATGCTACAAAGAACCCCATAAAAAACAAGCTTACTGCGCTACAGCATATGCGTTGGCTTCTACTGCTGTCATCCATTTCCAGTATAAATTGATGACTTCTCCAAAACCAGATCTTGAACCGGAACAGTCCATCTAACTGCCGTAAGTTCATCAACTACACTTTCATCAAGCTAAATACAAAGGGCACATTAAAACTTATGCAAGCGTTTCGTTTCTTATCTGCTGCGCTCATATCACTAAGCTTCTCAGCAGGCTTTCCGGCGCTTTCCGCTATTGCCTCTCCCGAAATTGCCAGCGGCGATGGCCTGATCAATGCCGACATAGCCACCTGCCTTGACCGCACAGATGCCTTTGTAGATACGCTCAACCTCAGCATAGAACGCGGTGATATTGTCCGCACAGGCTACTTTGGCGACGGCTCATTTCGCATTCTGTGCTATCCCAATCCCTACGATCAAAGCGATCCATTAGCCACCCCATCTACTGGCCAAAGCATGGTCGTCGTCTTTGCCGCTCACGAAAGCGACTTCGATGTAGCCGATACCTTTGTCCGAATCGCGCTCAGCGAAATAGCCGACCCGCAAGTTGCTTCACCACAGTGAGGCCATATCCAGGCTTAATCCAAGCTTAATCCGGGCTTATAGTCTGGATATGGCAATATCAATCCCTAGCTCATCCTTCACCCAGTTGATGACCTGCTCGCGTTCGCCGCTTGTCAGATAAAAGCGCCCTGTCTCTCTCATGCGCTGGTGAATGTCTTCCATATCGCTCTGGCCAAGCAGCTCAGCAGTCTGGCCAATTTCGCATAAGACGTCATCCTTCCTTTCTTGCGATAGCTGACCATAAAGATATCGGCTAATCTGCTTTTCCAACCGACTGAAGGTATAGGCATCGGCTGCTTCTAACCTGCTCTGACGCTCCTTTGCAATCGGCTCCCCGGCGACCATTCTGGCGTAGTCCGTATCCAGCATATTTAGCCGAACGATTCTGGGCTGCTGAGTCATAAGCAATCTTTCTTCAAACGTTAGCTTTCCGCTGCGGGGCCAGCGACAATTGAAACAGATGCAAGCCTAGTGCAGTTTTGCCTGTTTGCCTAGCCGTAGTCTCTCTTTAGCGTCTTAAATTAACGTTGCGTATCAATTCGCATACTCAAGTCTAGCCAAGGCGATCGCGTCACAGGCGCGCTGCTAGAAATATAGTCTACGCCAGTTTCTGCCACGGCCCGGATGCGCTCTACGGTGATGTTGCCAGATGCCTCTATTTTGATGCGCTGGCTCACGGCTCGAATTTTGCTCACGGCTGCTTTCATCATCTCTATAGACATGTTGTCCAACATAATAATGTCTGCGCCATGAGCAACGGCCTCGGCCACCTGCTCCAAATTCTCTGTTTCTACTTCTATGGTAATCGGGTAGGGAATGCCCGTTTTGATTCGGGCGATCGCCTCAGCAATTCCCCCCGCCGCCGCAATGTGATTGTCTTTAATCATCACACCATCATCTAAACCCATCCGATGGTTTTGTGCGCCCCCTATCCGAGCAGCATACTTTTCCAAAATTCTGAGTCCAGGCGTCGTCTTTCTAGTATCTACTAGCCGAGCGGGTAAATCTGCAATCTCATCTGCAAACTGTCTCGTCATCGTAGCAATACCGCTCAACCGCATTGCCAGATTTAAGGCAACCCGCTCTCCTGTGAGCAGCGTGCTGAGCGAGGATTCTATTTCGGCAATTTTGGTACCGACAGTGATGCGATCGCCCTCAGCCACCTCAGCTTTGAACCGAACCTCACTATCCAGCAAAGAAAACACCCGCTCTGCGATCGGCAATCCAGCAACCACCCCATCCTCCTTCGCCCTCCAATCAGCTACGCCCCCTTTCTCTACAAGCTCAGTCAATCCCTGCGTTGTCAGATCACCCCGACCAATATCCTCTCTCAGCCAGCTCACTAGCAGCCCATCTAAAACTATCCAGCTTGGCAGCATCTCACGCTCCATCCATCAGTAAAAACAATCCTCTCCAAATGCAGTAAAAGCAAAACAGCTCGCGAATCTTTCACGCCATCAGAACTCAAAAAATATTTTAAGCAGCGCCAAATTTGCTACAGCCGTTATGTATAGAGCGCTACAGAGTTGCAGCACGACCGATCCCCAATATATTTTTGAAAGAATTTTCTAGTTAAAAGCCGCTTTAAGAGGTGTTAAATCCTTGAAACCTTTGTCATCAGAGGCTTACAGGACTTTCAACTATTTAGTTGACACAACTGAGGAAGTATCGCTATATTGATTAAGCGCTGAAGGGGAGAGACACGAGAGTGTAAGGAACTGGGAGCGGGAGTAGCACCTAGAAAAGCGAATAATTTGGAG
>JBARVS010000012.1:0-9852 GCA_049646385.1 Phormidesmis sp.
ACAGGCTATATGTTCCAACGTATTTCATGGAGACACGTAACCGCTTATCAACGGGAACCGCTCAAACCCAAGATGCTAACGCTTCGCTACAAGCCGCGATTGCCATTTTTGCCCAAATTTTGCACGCTGAAGATTCCTGCTGACAAGCGTAAGGAGCTAGAGCGTATTATGTTGACTTACGTTCAGCGACTCTGAGTTTGGCAGAGCGCGATCGCTTATTCTCCTGCACCTCTAGTTGACTGGCCACCAGCGGCTTTTTTGTCACGATTTGCAGCCGCTCGTCCCCACGAAAGGCATACTTTACGATGCGATCTTCCAAGCTGTGAAAGCTGATAATCGCCAGTCGTCCTTCTGGCTTTAGCCAGTCTGGAGCCGCCGCCAAAAATGCTTCTAATACCTTTAGCTCACCGTTCACCGCAATTCGCAGCGCCTGAAACGTTCGCGTAGCCGGGTGAATTCGTCCGTGCCGAGCTTTTGGCGGGTAGGCACCTGCTATTTCCCAAGCCAGCTCCGTCGTTGTGCTAAAGGGCCGCTTCTCCACAATTCGCCTTGCAATCCGCCGGCTTAGCCGCTCTTCACCATATTCGTAGAGGGTATCAGCGATCGCCTTTTCATCCCAATAGTTGACAATCTCCTCAGCCGTGAGCGCTTGCGTCTCATCCATTCGCATATCCAAAGGAGCCTCCTGACGAAAGCTAAATCCTCGCTGCCCCTGGTCTAGCTGGGTAGAACTTACGCCGATATCGGCCAAAATGCCGTCAAAGCGCAGCTCTTTGGGATCGAAGCGCGAAAAATTGGTGTGATGGAATGTCACACGAGGATCGAATTCTGCTAGCCGCGCTTTGGCGGCGGCGATCGCCTGCAAATCTTGATCGAGCGCGACGATTTCTACATCCGGCATCGCCTGCAACAGCAGCAAACTGTGCCCGCCACCGCCCACCGTCGCATCTAAATATCTGCCGCCAGCTTTTATCTGCAAACCGTCTAGCACCTGCTCGGGCAGCACAGGCAAATGAAAAAAAGGCGAATCAGTTCTGTCTTCAGGCATAATTTTTGGCCATTGCCCTATAATCAGGGCAAATAATGCTTTTGTTAACGTTGAATCTTGTCAGTAAACGTACGACAATAAAGGCTATAGAGGAAAGTCGCAAAGGAACTAAGCGTAAATATGGCTACGTTGCAAACCAAGACCGAACCCATGGTCATTAACATGGGGCCTCATCATCCGTCTATGCACGGTGTGCTTCGCTTGATCGTTACGTTAGATGGAGAAGACGTGGTTGACTGTGAGCCAGTCATCGGCTATCTGCATCGCGGCATGGAAAAAATTGCTGAAAACCGCACTAACGTGATGTTTGTGCCCTATGTTAGCCGATGGGACTACGCGGCTGGCATGTTTAACGAAGCCATTACGGTGAACGCGCCCGAGCAGCTCGCTGATATTGAAGTGCCCAAGCGCGCTAGCTATATCCGCATGATTATGCTAGAGCTAAACCGCATTGCCAACCATTTGCTCTGGCTTGGCCCCTTCATGGCCGACTGTGGGGCGACGACGCCTTTCTTCTATATTTTCCGCGAGCGCGAGTTTATTTACGACCTGTGGGAAGCTGCTTCTGGCGCACGGTTGATTAACAACAACTACTTCCGAATTGGCGGCGTCGCGGCTGATTTGCCCTATGGCTGGATTGATAAGTGCGAAGACTTTTGTGACTATTTCATGCCCAAGGTTGACGAGTACGAAAAGCTCATTACCGACAACCCCATTTTTCGCCGCCGGGTTGAAGGCGTGGGCACTATGTCGCGAGAAGATGCGATCGCCTGGGGCTGTTCTGGCCCTATGCTACGCGCCTCTGGCGTTAAGTGGGATTTGCGCAAGGTAGACCACTACGAGCGCTACGACGAGCTAGATTGGGACGTGCAGTGGGCCACCGAAGGCGACTGCTTTGCTCGCTATATTGTTCGCATTAACGAAATGCGCGAGTCGATCAAAATTATTCGTCAGGCGATGAAGCAGTTGCCCGGTGGCCCCTTTGAAAACCTAGAAGCCAAGCGCATGATGGAAGGGCCAAAGTCTGAGTGGAATGGCTTTGACTATCAGTTTTCGGGTAAAAAGATTGCGCCCACCTTTAAAATTCCGGAAGGCGAGCACTATGTGCGGGTGGAAACAGGCAAGGGCGAAGTAGGCGTTTATATTATTGGCGAAAATAACGTTTTCCCCTGGCGCTGGAAAATTCGCGCGGCTGACTTCAACAACCTGCAGATTTTGCCAAACCTGCTCAAGGGCGTGAAGCTCGCTGACATTATGCCAATTTTGGGCAGCGTAGACATCATCATGGGATCGGTTGATAGATAAGGCAATAGATAAGGCGATAGATAAGGCGATAGATAGAGTACCTATCCAATAGGATCGGGAGACTTTTCGGTAACGGTGGTTTCTTCCGATTCTGGTGGCAAAGGGCGTTGCTCTAAATAAATAGCGATCGCCCCGCCCGCCGAAATCAGCACCATGCCCGCTAGCGAAATCCCATTTGGAATTTCATTAAAAAACAGCCAGCCAATCACCGCTGCAAAAATTACGCTGCTGTATTGAAACACGCCGATTTGGTGCGGTTCTGCATACTTATAAGCCTGCACGAGCAGTAGCTGAAAGGTTAAAAACGCGATCGCTGCTGCCACGACGTAGCCCACCGTATTCATATCCAACGGCTGCCACTGCCATAGCGCAATTGGCCCAATCAGCACCGCCCCAATCAACAGGTAATAGAGCGTTTGGCCGAGTGATGACTGAGTTTGGCTGAGCTTGCGCACGGTTAAAAACTCAATGGCAGCAGAGAGGCCCGCCCCTAGCCCGATGAGGTTGGCCGGATCTCGCAGCAGTTCGGCGTTGGGCTGAACGACGAGCAATAGGCCAATGAAGCCCAGGGCGATCGCCCCCCAAAGCTTTAGTGAAACCTGCTTGCCGAGTACCACCGCCCCCATCACGGGAATAAAAATCGGCGTCGTATTGAGCAGCACATTGGCATTCACAAGGCTACCCAGCCCAGCCGCCCAAATAAATAAGTAAAACCCGCCCAGGCCAAACACCGCCCGCAGCAGGTAGTAAGGCAGCACCTCAACGCCTTCACGCAGGTCGCGCCCGCGCCGCGTTGCCTCAATGGGCATTAACACCGCTAGGGCCAGCAAGAGCAAGAGCCATAAAAACTGGCCTGGGGCGATGGTCTGCTGAGCGACTTTGCCCAGCGCGCCCTGCACCGTATTAGCCAAAAAAGCAGCCGTAATTAGTCCTGCACCCAATCGCAATGATTGAGCAGAGTCGTTTAAAGTCATGATTTACTGATCAAAAGATTTACTGATCAAAAGGGTCAACCGCAGTTGATAGGATAGCGCCATGTGATAGGCGCTGCCATCGAAACTATGAGCGATTTAATAACGGATATCAACGCCATGAGCCAGCCTGAGTTTGTAGCGTTACTGGGCGCTGTGTTTGAAGAAACCCCTGCGATCGCCCAGCAAGCCTACGCCGCCAAACCCTTTGCTTCTATATCAGAGCTGCATCAGGCGATGGTGGCCGTGGTTGAAGAAATGCCCCGTTCGCAGCAGATTGCGCTGATTCAGGCGCATCCTGAGCTAGCGACTAAGGCAAAAATGGCTGAGGCGTCTGTACAAGAGCAAAAGGGAGCCGGACTCGATCAGCTCAGCCCTTTAGAGCATGAGCGCTTTCAGACGCTGAATAGCGCCTACCGCAAAAAGTTTGATTTTCCTTTTGTGATTGCGGTGAAGGGGCATGACAAAGACAGTATTTTGGCGGCTTTAGAAGGTCGATTGCGCAATGAAAGGGAAAGGGAGGTAGGGCGATCGCTCGCTGAAATCACAAAGATCGCTCGTTTTCGACTGGAGGCGCTATCTGGAAATATGTCTAGAAATATGTCTCAGATGAGTCAGAACATAGACAACATTGACGGTAACCTTTGAATTTAGAATTTGTACCATGTTTTATTTCTCATAGGACAGCGTAGAGAGCATGTCAAACGTCATCACAGCCAAAAAACAGGCCGTATATCCGAAGGATTGCACGTTTTCTGAAGCCGATTGGGATGCGATCGCGCCCTTTTGGTACCCTATCGCCTATAGCCATGAAGTCAGTAGCGATCCGGTTGCGGCCAAGCTGCTCGATCAGCGCCTGGTGATTTGGCGCACGGCGGCGGGGCTTTCAGTGGCTAATGATATTTGCCTGCACCGAGGCGTGCCGCTCAGCATGGGCATGGTCGAACAAGATCAGCTTATTTGCCAATATCACGGCTTTCACTACGGTGCTGATGGTCAATGCACCCTCATCCCCGCCAACCCACAGGCCAGCATTCCTAGCAAGCTGTGCCTAAAGACCTATCCGGTGCAAGAAGCGTACGGCTTGGTATGGACAACGCTAATGGGCGAAGAGAATGCCGATGCGCTGCCGATTTTCCCCGAATGGACAGACGCCGACTATCAGCAAATTAAGCCCGATTCTATTTCGCTCGAAGCAGCAGCAGGGCGGCAAATGGAGGGCTTTTTAGACGTAGCGCATTTTGCCTGGATTCATGCCGACTCGTTTGGCGATCGCAACAATCCTATTGTCCCCCGCTACGACGTTACCCCCACCCCGCGCGGCCTCAACGCCAAATACATCAGCCCCGTCAGCAACTTCCCTAAAAGCCTTCAGCACCGCGCCCCCGCAGATTTTCAGTGGCTGCGAGACTTCACCGTATTTCTTCCTTTTACTGCCCTTCTACGGGTTCGTTTCCCCAATGAAGGGCGGCTGTGTATTCTCAACGCCGCCTCTCCTATCTCCGCCCGCAAAACCCGCGTCTTTAGCCCCATCTGTCGCAATTTTGATAAGGATCAGCCGCTCGAACCCGTCTACGAGTTTAACAACCAAATTTTCAACGAAGACAAAGCCATTGTTGAAGCACAGTATCCCGAAGATCTGCCGCTCGACCTGCGCACAGAATCTCATATTCAAGCCGATCAAACCTCGATTGTTTATCGCAAAGGGCTCGCTAGCATAGGACTCAGCAAACTGTATACCGCGTGAGGCGGCTGTCGATGAGCACCCTTTTAGTCAAAAACATCCATACGCTCGTAACGATGGATGACAAACGTAGAGAAATCAAAAACGGAGCGCTTTTAGTCACCGATAACATCATTCAACAGGTGGGCAGCTCTGATGAAATGCCCACCACTGCCGATCGCATTTTAGATTTGCAAGGGCGGCATGTTGTTCTTCCTGGGCTGGTCAACACGCATCATCACTTTTTTCAAACGCTCACCCGCGCCGTCCCTGCCGCTCAAAACTGTAGTCTCTTTTACTGGCTGCAAACCCTGTACCCCATGTGGGCCAAGCTCACAGGTGCGGGCGTTTATGCCAGCGCTCAAATGGCCGCCGCCGAACTCATGCGCTCCGGCTGTACGACCGCTAGCGACCACCTTTATCTATTTCCTAACGACTGTACGTTAGATGATGAAATTCACGCCGTGCAGGAGATTGGCCTACGCTTTCACGCCAGTCGCGGCAGCATGAGCGTAGGTGAAAGTCAGGGCGGGCTGCCGCCGGACTCGCTCGTAGAAAAAGAAACAGATATCCTTAAAGACTCTCAGCGCCTGATTGAGCAATATCATGACAACAGCCGCCATGCCATGACGCGAATCGTGCTAGCCCCTTGCTCTCCTTTTTCCGTTTCTGTTGATCTTATGCGCGAGTCGGCGGCTATGGCCCGCAGCTACCTTGGCGTTCGCCTTCACACCCATCTCGCTGAGAACAAAAGCGACGTTGACTACAGCCTAAAAATGTTTGGGATGCACCCCGGTGACTATGCCGAGTCGGTTGGCTGGCTGGGCGAGGATGTGTGGCACGCTCACTGCGTACAGCTTAGCGATCGCGCTATTCAAAAGTTTGCAGCTACGGGCACGGGCGTTGCTCACTGCCCCTGTAGCAACCTTCGCTTGGCCAGCGGCATTGCGCCTTTGCGTAAACTGCTTGACGCGGGTGTGCCAGTTGGCATTGGAGTAGATGGGGCGGCTTCTAATGACGCTTCTAATCTGTTGCAGGAGGCGCGGACGGCCTTTTTGCTGGCGCGGGTAAGAGAGGAAAATGCGATGGCAATGTCGGCTCGCAAGATTTTAGAAGTGGCGACCCGAGGGGGGGCTAGGGTGTTAGGCCGAGATGACATTGGCTATTTGGCACCAGGGATGTCGGCGGATTTTATTGCGTTTAATATTGACACGCCCGCGCTGGTGGGCGCTCATCATGACGTGGTGGCGGCGCTCATTTTCTGTCAGCCGCCTTCAGTGGACTACAGCTTTATTAACGGAAAAACGGTGATCGATCAAGGGCGGCTGCTGACGGTTGATCTGCAGCAGCTTGTAGAGACCTGTAATGAGCTGGCGATCGCCCTAGCCACATAGGAAAAACTGCTCTCATCACAAATTTGTCTCCCCTTAGGAAAGAACAGGCGCGGGCGTAGCTGGGGGCTTAAGTTGAGATTGAGGGCGGCGGCGATCGCTCATCCTTACACCCCCTACCATTTCATACTCCTTACTATCGTTGTCAAACTTCATAGCGGCACCGAGCAAAATTTGTTTTGAGAGTCGGGCGAGTTCTTTTTCAGTTTGTTCAAACTCGGTCATCGCCGCCGCCGTTTGAAATTTTAGCTTGTTGTAGTTTTCTAGCTTGGCAAGGGCTTCTTTGATTTTGGCTTCAACGGTAGCCGTAGAGCAGCCGCTGCCCAGATCTAGCTTATCACTAACAGATTTCATGCCTGAAAGACGGCTTTGCGCGATCGCAATGATAGGAGAAGTCTTTTTAGTGCGAACCATGAGAATTTTCTCTTGTAAAAGTACAAATTTTTGATGGGTTGCAAGGCTTTTGAATGCGTTGAGGCTGCATTCGTCTAGCTGCATTCACAATGCCCTAAAGGAGAGGCAAAAAGCACAAAAGTCTTTATGTGAAATTACAGATTTTTTGACATTCCGGGAAATAGCGGTTTAATTGTGCTCGTAAGCTTACGGAAATATTGTTTACAAGGGCCAATCAATGAGTTTGTGTAGCCCTTAACGTAACTTTTTTAGCGCTTAGCAAAACTTCCTGAACGCTTAGCAAAACTTCCTGAACGCTTAGCAAAACTTCCTCCAGGCTTAAGCTAACTGTCGTGGCCCCTAACCTAACTTATTGGAGGCTTGCAACTATTAGCTCAGCGCTTAGACTAACTTTTTCAGCGCTCAGACCAGTTTACTGAGCGCTTGATCAAACTTTTTGGGCGCTGGCAATAACTTTTTTGAGCGGTAGTATTGAAAGCATCAGATCGTCAAACTATTGCAGAGTTTCGCTCTCGTCTTGAGAAAATTGTACAGATACTAAAACTGACTATAGACCCGGCAGGCACTGTTGATGATTTTTCGCCACTCTTTAGGAGAAAGCGAGTAATTATGGTTGTAATAAAGCAGCACCGAACCCATGCTCTCTACACAAAAGCGCTGATGACTTTGAAAAAACTCTAGCACGCTTGGATTAAAGCAGCCGCGAATCTCAGCCTCATCATAGCCCTGCAACAGATACTGGTTAGAAAAATCAGGATGTGTGTCAAAATCAATATCCTGACGGCCAAAGACGCCGCCGATTTTATGAAAGAGATTTTCGGGCATGAGTCGAAACCGAGGCAGATAGCGCTGATGGCATTCAACTAGGGCAATTGTTTGACAATGTGTTCTTTTCCCTTTGCCATGACCCGTAACATACGAATAGTCTGCAACAGAAAATGAAGTCGCGTTTATTTCGCCCTGGACTAAATTTTTAAGAGTGCGATCGCGCCCCCTTGAGCATAAGTCCGACTGCCAAATCGCACTGTTAATATGCTGCCGAGGATATTCTCTATACGCAAAGCCCAAACCGTGAGCAAAGGCTTTAACCGCCTCAGTACGCCGATAGCTCAGGTATTGAGAAAGCGCCATAATTCCAATTATTAAAGCGATAAATAATACAAAAACATCCATGCTTCGCTTTCCTTCAATAGCCCCGCTCAGAATGCCCAGTTGCAAAAGCAGCCTATGTGTCATTAAACTAGCTGTCCTTGCAGTACAAACAGCTCAACAGCCGCTTTGTTACACTCCTTTTTGAGCATCTGCACAAATTCTGCGTAAACCTTATGCGCTGTGGGGCATAAATTATCTATCTGCCCTACACGGCTATGAAATTAAATATGAAGACGCTCACTATGAAATTATTCAAACTACGCTCCCCCGCTCGAAAAACGGGCTTAGCCCTTGCTGCTGGGCTGCTTGCAGTGGCCTGCTCTACCTTCCCTCAGCCGCTTAATACGGCTTCGCCCTTTAGTTTGAACACCACCGCCCAAGCTCAAAGCACCTCACAGCCGAACTGGGCCACCATTGAGCAAAATCTCATTACCGAACACAACCGCGTTCGCCAAAACCCTCAAAGCTACGTGCCGATTTTAGAAGCTCACCTGGCCAGCATGAACGCGCAGGGCAATATTCCCAACGGCTGCGGGCGTAACTGCACCTTGTTGACCAACGAAGGCAAACCCGCCGTTGAAGAAGCCATTCAATTTTTACGCCGTCAGCCAGCGGTGGGGGCGCTTACCCTATCAGCCGGGGCCACCCAAGCCGCCCAAGCTCACGCCAAAGACCAAAGCAATGGCACCACAGGCCACACGGGTTCAGATGGCAGCCGACCTCATGAAAGGCTCGCCCGCTTTGGCGTACAAAATTTAGGCTCAGGCGAAAACATTGCCTATGGCCCAGCCACGGCTCAGCAGGTGATGCTGAATTTGATTGTGGATGATGGGGTGCGCGATCGCGGCCATCGCACCAATATCTTTTCACCCAACTGGACAATGGCAGGGGCGGGCTGTGGCCCTCATCAAGGCTATGGCAATGTCTGTGTAATTGAATATGCTAAAGGCGCAGGCGCTGCCAATTAACAGATCAAAGGACGTGCTCATCAGCGCCGCGAAGCTACCTAGCGACGGCTCAAAAATAGCCGTCCTGCTCAATTTCTTCAATCACCTGCAACCCGCGCGAATCGCCCACGCTCAAAATGGCCGAGCGAGCGTCTTCTTTTACGCCTAGCTCCTCATCTTCAGCAAAGGCTTCAATCAGTGCATCAATAGCCGTTGCATACACAACGTTTGAAGGCAACTCAGCGCATATTTGCCCAATTGCCCAAGCGCAGTTGCTGCGAACAGCAGGCACAGAATCCCGCCTGAGCCCGCCAATTAGCGGCGGCGTCGCCTTAATCATGGCGTCATAGTCTATCTTGGGTGTTTGGCCCAAAGCACTAGCCGCCCACAGCCGCACAGCAGAAATATCGTTCTTAAGCGCATCAATTAGGGTACTGATGGCGCGCACATCACGAATGTTGCCTAGCGCCCAGATAATACCCTTACGAGCATAGCCGTTCCAATCGCGGCGAAACTGGGCAATCAGCGGATCTACCGCCATTGAGCTAGTGTTGCGGCCTAGCGCATAGGCGGTGCTGACGCGCACCTGAGGGCAAGGGTCGGCCAACATCCCAATGAGGTAGGGCACCGCCCGAGCATCTTCGATTTCGCAAAAGGCCCGCGCCCCCTGAATGCGCTGGTCTCGCTCGGGGTGATGGAGCAAGAGCAGCATGTTATCAGGGTTGAGCTGGGGCGCGTCGTCTTCGCCGATGGGCGCAATGTCATCGAGCGGATCGAAAGGGCTTTCGCGACCGACTTCGGCATCTAATACGGCTAGTTCGTCTTCGTATATGTCCACTGCATTCGCCGTTTCGTTTTAGTGTTTTGTTTGATTTGGGCTTTCATTGAGCCCTTATCAGCC
>JBARVS010000013.1:0-4014 GCA_049646385.1 Phormidesmis sp.
CTTTTTTGCGGGTGGATGGCTCGATATTACGGCTGCTAGAGCTGGCTTCACCGCCCGTTTTGACAACTGCTGATTCCTTGCCTCAGCGAACGGTTCAGCCCGATTCTCAGGTCTCTAGGTCGGGAGCGGCGATCGCCGCCAATCAGCCCACGCTAATCGACTTAAGCCGGAGCTGGCACCCTTTAATCACCAGCGCTCAGCCGGCGATCAGAACGTTTTTAGATCGTCTGTGCGAGGGAGTAGAGCGGCAGCAGCTCAATGCAGAGCAGCTAAGCGAGCACCTGAGTCAGGCAATCTCTGTGTGCGCTGAGGGGCAGGCCGTTACTTACGACCTGGCAGTTTATACCGATCAGGGGCCTACTCGAAAGCGAAATGAGGATGCTTGCTATCCAACCAGCGGTACGCTTAAAAGGCTGACGAGCGAGCAGGCGATCGCCTTGCCCCAACTGCTGATTGTGTGTGACGGCATTGGCGGGCATCAGGGGGGCGATGTGGCTTCTAAGCTGGCGATCGCCACCATCGAATCTAAGCTAGCGCCCCTGCTGAGTGATGCCCGCAGCGAGCTGAGCGCTACAGAGCTAAGCTTGGCAATAGAGGCGGCGATTTGCGCGGCTAATGACGAAATTTCGGCGCAGAATGACCAGGCGCAGCGTCAGGCTCGCGATCGCATGGGCACCACCCTTGTACTCGCGCTGGTAAAAGGCGCAAATATCTACATTGCTCATCTGGGCGACAGCCGCGCCTATCGAATTAGCCGACACAACTGCCAGCAGGTCACTTTAGACGACGACGTGGCCTCTCGGCAGGTGCGGCTGGGCGGTAGTTTGTATCGAGAGGTGCTCTTGCAGCCCGGATCGGGATCGCTGATTCAGGCGCTGGGCATGAGTTCTTCGCAGACCCTGCGGCCTACCGTGCAGCGCTTTGTCATAGATGACGACTGCGTATTTTTGCTGTGCTCAGATGGGCTGAGCGATAGCGATCGCGTCGAACAGTTTTGGCAGCAAACCCTTAGACCTTTAGTCATAGAAGAAAAATCGACCGCCAAAGTGGGCAAGCAGCTCGTTGACCTAGCCAACCAGTACAACGGGCATGACAACGTCACCGTGGGTTTAATCAAAGCTCAGGTTGTCAGCGTTTCTGATCGAATTGTTCCGAGGGAGTTAGCCAGAGAGCTAGCTGGAGAGTTAAATAAAAATCTCGCGGGCGTGCTAGCCGATGAAAAAGTTGGTGCAAGTGCAGCAGATGGTCGCAGCCAGTCAGCGGGTCGTGCCAGCCGGGGCACAACTCAAATTACTCAGATGCGATCTGCTCGGGAGACGGCTGATTCATCTATTAGCGGGGCGAGCACTCAGGCCAGCAGCAGGTCTTTAGCCGCCTCAACTCAGCTTCAAGCTACTTCAGCAACGGCTTCAAAACCGCTTTCAAAAAGCCCTCTAAAAATAGGTGCTGTGCTGGTGCTGCTAGCAGCCTTGGGCAGTACGCTCTACTTCCTGTTTGCAACTGGCTTGGGCAAGCAGCTCATGTCGTCTGGCGATCGCACTGCGACTCAACCTCCGGCTGAACCTTCTGCAGCTAATTCGTCAGCTTCAGGCGGGCAGCGCCCAGACGCCTTACCCCTAGCCGATCTCAAAGTAGGGTCTTACATCCGCATTCGGCAGTCAGATTTTTCGGGCATTGTCAGCTCAGCGCCCAGTCAGCCATCTCGTCAGCCAGCCAGTCAGCCGAATGGTGCAAATGCTAGCGCTTCCAAGCTTTTGCTATATCCCAAGCCAACCTTGGCAGAAAGGGTTATTCCAGGCACGATTCCATCTGGGGGGATTGTTCGAGTGGTGGGCCAAGCAACCGCAGCCGAAACCTCGTGGATAAAGCTAAAGCTGTGTTCTATTCCATCGGGTATGTCGCTATCGGATGTGCCCACTGAGACAGACGCGCCGCCAATTGCTCAAGCGCCAGCAGCCTCTAATAGTGGGGCTAGCAGTAGTGAAGCCAGTGAAGCCAGTGAAGCCAGTGGAACCAATGGGGCCAACAGCTTAGCCGTGCCAAAATCGGTGGCGGATGAATCGATGATGCTCTCACCCGACGATCAGGGGTGGGCTTTGGCCACTAGCTTGGCAGAGGTTGCTGAGCCGATGAAAGACTTGCAGCCAACTCAGCAAGGAACCTGTGAAAGCTAATGGCGGATCTTTGTCTGTGGCTGGTGGTTGATAGCCTGATGGAGCAGCGCGATCGCTTTGCTATTTGGGCCGTGCGCGCGCCTCATCCGAGCGGCCATGTGCACTACGACTGTCCGTGGAGCCCTGAAGTGGCCCAGGCTTGGCAGCACTGGCAGTCGATTTTCTCCCTGCGGGGCCTGCCGCAGGTGCCCCATGTTCCATCGGCCTATGTGCCTCAGTTTGTGCTAGAAGACGTGGCGGCAATGCCAGACGATCCGCTGACGGGTCAGCCAGCTAGCTACAGCAGCCGATATATGCAGCACTTGGGTGTGAGCCTGTGGCGCTGGCTGTTTGATGGGCCCATTGCTAATAGCTTTGAGCGATCGCAGGGCATTGCCATTGGCCAAGATCAGCCGCTGCGCCTGCGCCTAGAAATTCGCGATCCAGAGCTGATTTCGCTGCCATGGGAAATTATGCAGCCGCAGCCCGGTAGCCGCGCCCTGTCGCTCAATCGTAAAGTTTTGCTCAGCCGCACCAGCAGCGATGTTGATGAGCTAGACATCACCGACCTAGACAAATCGCTTAAAATTTTGCTCGTGATTGGGCAAGACAGTCCTCAGCAGGACGAGCCCGACGCGATAGATGATCGCGATGGGATGCTGCGGCTGAGCGAAGAGGCCGCCTTGCTCAAGAAAATTTTAGAGCAGGGCAGCGACTTGAGTATGCGGCCCACGGCCCGAAGACGAGTAGACGTACTGCTACAGCCCAGCGCGGCAGAGGTGAGCCGAATGCTAGAGCGGGGCGACTATAACGTATTTTTTTACTCTGGGCATGGCGTGCCGGGGCCAGATGGCGGGCTGCTGTTTTTATCTGAGGCAACGCTGAGTGGCACCGAGCTTGCCCAAGTGCTCACTCGGGCCAAAGTAAAGCTAGCCGTATTCAACACCTGCTGGGGCGCACAGCCGGAGCAAAGCCAGCAAAAATCGCTTGCGCGCAGTAGCTTAGCCGAAGTGCTGCTACACCATGGTCTGCCAGCAGTCGTCGCGATGCGAGACTCAATCGCTGATGAAGAGGCGATTAGCTTTATTCAAGTCTTTGCGCAAACGCTAGCAGAGCGTAAGCCCGTTGATGAGGCCGTGGCGATCGCCCGCCAGCACCTGCTCACCCTCTATCACTTTAACCAGCCCGCCTGGACGCTGCCCGTGCTGTACATGCACCCCAACTACAATGGTGAGCTGCTTCTCCGCGAAGAAACGACTCAAATCAACGTGCACAGCGACTTTCAGGATAGGCGATCGCAAGCCCTCCTACGCGATCCCGACAGCCCGCAAGAAGTGTGGCCGATTTACAGCGACATCATGCGCATTGGCCGCAAGCCTGACGCCAACGACCTCGTAATTTCTGATCCTTGGGTCTCTAGCAGCCATGCGGAAATATTCAATCGGCGAATTACCTCCGAGCGAGCGGGCGACGGGCTAGAAACCGCCTATTTTTTGCGAGATAACTCCCGCTATGGCACCTTTTACCTGCGCGATGGCGACTGGCGAGAAGTTCATCGGCAGGAAATTACCCTCTGCTCAGGCACCCAGCTTCGCTTTGGCAGTCGGTCAGAAGGCAGGCTGCTGGAATTCGTCGTGGAATCGTAAGCGCTTTTCAATCAGCGCGCTCTAAAAGAAAAACGGTGTCGTGCGGAACAATCCACCACACCTTTGTATTCCACTCCTGTCACACTTTATAATTCTGCTAGTTCAGATAAACGTACAGCCATGGTTAATCAATCAACGCCCGCTGAGGACAACGGCATTGTGCTGCCCGCTGCCTCATCTGCTGTCCAAGCTGAGCTGCTGCAATCTGTTTTAGA
>JBARVS010000014.1:0-2538 GCA_049646385.1 Phormidesmis sp.
GCATATTATTTCATGAGTTGATTTATAGTGACCGAACCAGCCTACAAACTCCTTCTGTCAAGGGAAAGAGTTTGAACAATATTAGATGCCAAAGCTTAAGTTTTGTACGTAAATTTTTAAGAACCAAAATATGTTGAAATATTCACTTTAGAAACTCTATCTCGTGTTTCGATTTCTCTCTATCTTTTGACAGGTTCGTAACAGTAATTCGCCCTGTATTCTGATAGCAAATCTTGCTTGCGTCAGCTTCAATGACAGCGTCACTAGCCCGTCGATTGCTGTGGCTGGTGACAAAGCGGCTAATGTCAACTCTCATACGGCTCTACTAGGCCACGCTGAGCAAGCAAGAAATGTCTTTAGAAGGAACTCGAATCATGACTTATACAGAAAGAACGGATGTGCCCAATGTGGGCGCTCGCCCCGCCTCAGTTCCCGTCAGTCCGATAGTGGAATACCACGATACAGTCCGTTGGGGTCCCATTTTCGCTGGCATCGTGGTTTCAATCGTTTCCCAGCTTATGCTAAGCGCTTTGGGTGCGGCCATTGGCGGATTTGCGGCGGGTGAAGCAGCGCCTGGCACCATTGGTACGGGCTTAGGAATTTGGGCAATTATCAGCCTGCTGGTTTCTCTCTTCTTGGGCGGATGGGTGATGGCAGCTTCCTGTGGCCCGATGAACAGTAAGACGGCGATGCTTAACGGCACGATTTTGTGGGCTACAACGTTGGTGATCAGCGGTTGGCTGCTGGCAAGCGGTGTCTCTGGCACATTCGGTATCATTGCTGCCAACGCGGGCGATGTGCTCACCCAGGTGCAGGAATCGGCGGGCGTGTCGCTACCTACTCAGGAAGAAGCCAGCCAAGCTATTCCTAATGTGAGCCCCGAACAAGCTGCTCAGTATGCAGCAAACGCTTCCAGAGCAGGTCTGTCCTTCATAGTGGGAGCGCTGTTGGGGTTAGCGGCTTCTCTCATTGGCTCTACGGTAGGTGCTAAAAAGCCCAGAGCTGTTGTCCGCTAGGACACGATTGCTGGGGGCGATCGCCTGAATGAGCTGATTAGTTAATCGGTTTTTGATCAAGAGGGCGTGCTGCGATCGCTCACAGCACGCCTTTTACTTATCTATAGCGTTACCTGGATGCATTCGGGTAACGCGAGTCACTTGGCCTGTTGTTATGCAAGGGTTTCGCCTATTTTGCTGTATTCAAGCCAAGTGACCAACGCTATATTCTGTTGGCTGTTTACCTGCTCTCAAATCATTTGCTTCTGCGTGGGCTTCCGCCCCCACCTTTTAACCCTCATCTTTTGGTACTGCCTTATTCCTACTATTGAAATAGGCTGACTGCGACAATCTATCTCTCTTGTTCAATGAGCACTCAAGCAAGGGTTGATATGCTTAGATGAACGACATTGAGTTGTCTAGCAAAATTTTTAGTAACGGAGCCTTGAATATATGGCATTAGTTAGCCTTAAAGACACCTACCCCGACTATCGCAACACCTTCAGCGACAATAGCCTAAGTCATCTTGATGACTACAGCGTCTACGTAGATGCTGACAACAAAGTTGGGTCTGTAGAAGACGGCCTGTTTGACGACACCACTGGTCAATTCCGCTATTTGATTGTAGATACCGGCCCGTGGATTTTTGGTAAGAAAGTATTGCTGCCAATTGGCCGCGCCGAATTTGACAACAGCAAAGAGCGCGTCTACGTTAGTGGCCTGACCAAGCAGCAGGTTGAAGACTTGCCCGAGTACGACGGCAGCACCGACGTTGATTACGACTACGAAGAGAACGTGCGCGGCGTATATCGTGAGCCGACTGCAAGCCAGTCAGCGCCAGTCAGCGGAACTGCTGCTTACGCGGCTAGCGGTGACTACACCCGCGACGACTATAACTACGACCGTGATCCAGGTCTCTACCAAATGAGAGAGACAGCAGATCGCACTCAGCCCATTCGCCTCTACGAAGAGCGGTTGATCGCTGACAAAACCCGGAAAAAGACGGGCGATGTAGTGGTTGGTAAGCACGTCGAAACTGAGACAGCTAACGTATCTGTTCCTGTGCAGAAAGAGCGAGTTGTTGTAGAGCGAACCACGCCAACCGGAACGACGGCTGCTGCAGACGTCAACCACGTCTTTGAAGACGGTGAAGTTGCTCGCGTAGAAGTGTACGAAGAGCAAGCCAACGTTCGCAAAGAAGCCTTTGTCCGCGAAGAAGTCAACGTTCGTAAAGAAACCGAAGAGGAGCTGGTCAACGAGCAAGCAACCATTCGTCGCGAAGAGCTAGATATCGATGGCGTTGGCGATGTCGTTACCAATCGATAGATTGGCGGCTGAATTTAGAGTGTATCAGCAAGCTCACGCTTAACTGCTGATCCGGCAGGCACGCTCGAAGCGTCAGCTAAACATTTTGATAGGCGAAGTGACCTTCCTAAAGTTGCTTCGCTTTTTTGTGTTTGTTATAGCATTACTAGCCCAAAGCGTACGCCGATGGCCACAGCTTCTGTTCGACTAGCGGCACTCAGCTTGGAAAGAATGGCGC
>JBARVS010000015.1:0-2831 GCA_049646385.1 Phormidesmis sp.
ATCCTGGTATCTCCACTGAATTTCCAGGTAGCTGGTTAAAGCGCTCTACAAGCCATATAAGCAAGTGAATTGGGTAGTAGAGGTTTGCTGCGATCGCACTTCCCAAGATCGGCAGTATAGTGGCCGCGATCGCACTTATAAACCCACCCATACTAATCAACACTACCAGCGGCGTCGCCATCATATTCAGCAAGATGCTGTACGACGGCAGCACCTCAAAATAATGTAGCTGAAGCGGAATCGTCCAAAAATAGGCTGCCATTGGCACCGCCAACAAAGTCGCCACATTGGTCGGTAGCCAGTCTAAATGCTTCATTAGCCAGGGCACCGCCAAAATCAATCCCAGCGTAGCCACCGCGCTGAGCTGAAAGCCAACATCCCAAATCCACTGAGGATTGCACAGCAAAATCAGGTTTACTGCCATCAGCAGGCAGCCTAGCGGCTTTACCTTCTGCTGCATAACGAGTCCTGCTAACGCACCAATGCCCATCACAGCAGCACGAACCACACTCGGCTGTAAACCTGTGAGCCCAACGTACATAGCCAAGGCAAATAGTCCGATCCCTGCTTGAGTTTTAGGCGATCGCGACTTTAGCAATCCCAATACCAACCCCAACAGCAAAGACACATGAAACCCTGATGCTGCCAAAGTATGGGCTAATCCCGCCTGAATAAAATTGTCTTTCACGTCGTAAGGCAAGTCTACGGCTTTACGCCCTAGCGTCATCGCGCTCAGCAAATCACCCGCAGGCTCTCCCAGCCAGCGCCCCTGCGCCGATACGATCCGCTGCCGCCATCGCCACAGCGCCCAGCGCGGAGGCTCCTGATTAGGCAAAAACTCTACCCAGCGAGTGCTAAATTTCGCAAAACACCCCTGTTTAGCCAAATAATCTCCGAAGCTCGATTTGTCGGTCTCCCGAGAACTTTCAATTTTTTCAATTTTTCCCTTTAGCTCTACCATCTGTCCCGGATACAGCTTCTTACTCGGTATCAGTGCCGCCGTCACATAAAGCTTTCCGCTGACTGCTTGAGGAGCCTCCAAGCTGCTCTTGCCTCCCGCCCCTCGAACAGAGTGAGCCCTAAAGAAAAAATTGCCCTTCCCCTGACGAGTAGTTTGCGCCATCTGAACCACCTCACCCAGCACAATACGCTCCTGCCGCGACGCAAATTTACTGATGTCGCTGCCCATTGGCTGAGGCGTACTCAAAATGCAATAGCTCGCACCTAAAAGTCCGACGAGTCCAGCAACCCACCACTGCTTCATTGTCGGCCCAGTTTGCCAAAATCTAGGCAGCACCAATCCTGCCACAACCCCTAAAAACAACACAGCGCAGCCTGCTACCGAAACCGTGCCTATCATCTTATATTCAGTGATCCCCGTCGCCAGTAAGCCTAAAACATAGGCCGAGCTAATCACCAGCACTCCCCAAGATGCCATAACCTAATTCCATCTACTTCTTTCATTTAGAGAGCCCGCCTATCAGCAATCGATATCTGCATTAAGGTTGCATCTCGCTAAATATCGTTAAGAAAATAGGTTTTGAATTAGCACAGCACTTGTCAAGCGCTATAGAAAACGTGAACGGCTATATATCACAATGGCCGCTTTAGGCTTACAAAGCTTCTATTTCAGAGTCAGCCGACTGCTCTAAAAGTGGAAAGCCCAGCTTTTCTCTTTGCTCCAGATATAGCTGCGCCACCCGTCTCGCCAGTCCACGCACCTGGCGAATATAACGGGTACGTTCAGTCACCGAAATAACGCCCCGCGCATCCAGCAAATTAAAAGCATGAGAGCACTTCAGCACATAGTCATAGCTCGGCAACACCAGCGCCTTCTCCATGAGCTGCTCGGCCTCCTGTTGATATAGCTCAAACAGCTTAAACAGCAGCTCAGAACTCGAAGCCTCAAAGTTATACGTAGAGTTTTCAACCTCTGCCTGCATATACACATCGCCATACGTTAGCTCATCATTCCAGCGAATCTTTGCCATAGCATCTACCTCTTGCAGATACATCGTCAGCCTTTCTAGCCCATAAGTAATCTCAATAGACACCGGACGACAATCCAGCCCACCACACTGCTGAAAATAAGTGAACTGGGTAACTTCCATCCCATCTAGCCATACCTCCCAGCCCACACCCCACGCTCCAACGGCTGCATCCTCCCAGTTATCCTCTACAAACCGCACGTCATGATCTTCCGGCATAATTCCCAGCGCCCTTAAAGACTCCAGGTACAAGTCCTGAATATTGTCAGGGGAAGGCTTGATCAGCACCTGATATTGAAAATAGTGTTGATACCGATTAGGGTTTTCGCCATATCGTCCATCGGCAGGTCGTCTGCAAGGCTCCACATAAGCCACCGACCAAGGCTCAGGCCCAATCGCCCGTAAAAAAGTGTGTGGGCTTTTCGTCCCCGCCCCTTTTTCTGTGTCATAAGGCTGCATGATCAAGCACCCTTGATCAGCCCAAAACTCATTCAGCGTAGCAATGACAGACTGAAAATTCACCGCGCGTCCCTAAATACATTTCCAACACCTAAATATAGTGTCTGTCCTCCCCATCCCAAAAAGAAAAGCCTCAGATCTTTCTGAAGCTTTCTAGCCTAAATACAAAGTACGAATCGGCTTTAACAGCACGTTAAGCAGTGCTTAATATATTCACAACCTTTGTATGACGAGGATCTCAGTCAATCTCAAATTTTCTTTCAACTATTTAGTTGACACAACTGAGGAAGTATCGCTATATTGATTAAGCGCTGAAGGGGAGAGACACGAGAGTGTAAGGAACTGGGAGCGGGAGTAGCACCTAGAAAAGCGAATAATTTGGAG
>JBARVS010000016.1:0-19730 GCA_049646385.1 Phormidesmis sp.
CCATGCATTCTTTAAAGTAGGCTTCGAGGATTTCTTTCCACGGACTGTCGTAGTCGTCACGAACGGAAGCATCGGAATTGCTCATGCTGGCTCTGGTTAGTCCATATGTCCTATCGTATCAGCTAGAGGAATAGATTTGCTGGTACCAAATGGCCTGACTGTTGGCGCTGATGCTGCCACGGGGCGGAAACAGAGAGTATTTTAGCTGACTGTCGAAGCGAATGTGTAGCCAGGGTACGCCGTGGCCATGGGTGTTACACCAAACGGGCGTTTCTTGGGCGATCGCCCCCCCACACATCTCCCCTACTGCCTGCCAAAGCGCCTGCCGTGCTTTTGGGCTTGCTTTCCTGCAAAAGTCAGCGATATGGCCAAAGTCTCCGGTGTTCGCTGGGATCAATAGCTGCGCGTCGCCCGAAAAGTTGTTGAACCTAGCGGTGAGTTCATCTTGCGAGAGGGCCTGTAAGTAGCGATCAAAGTCTTGCGAGTTGGCGGCTTGGAACTGGGCGGGGAAGGCGATCGCAAAAAAAGGATGCGTCTGCGCGGTGTAGGGATGAATGGGCACGGGCTTCCACTCAAAGTCAAACGGCAGATCCGCCCAGGTTTGGTTCCACTGCTCGCAAAACTTGGCGTCATTCGCCAGCAGTTGAGCCACCTGATGCCACGTCAGCGCTTTATGCTGCTGGTCAACAAATGTGACTAGCTGAGCGCTGTGATCGGCTACTTGAGTTTTTATTTGCCGAGCCGTCACGGTTTGCGGAGTCTGCTGAGATACTTTCAAAATGATTGCTTGCTGAGTAGCGGGGGTTCTCTTGATAAAAAGAGTCTGCTCGATCATAGCGTGATTGAAATTGATCGCGATCGCGACCTGACAGCATCAGTATCTATGCGTTCTATCTATCCATCGTTAGTGACAGGGGCAACATCAACGATACGCAGCGATGGATCGTTAGTTCGCGGGTGCGTATGATTGATCCGTCAATGGTTATCTTTTAGAGCATAGAGAAAACTATTGGTTTGCGGGTGCGCATGATTGATCCATCAATGGTTACCTTTTAGAGCATAGATAAAACTGTTGGTTTGCGGGTGCGTATGGTTGATCCATCAATGGTTATCTTTTAGAGCATAGAGAAAACTATTGGTTTGCAAGGGCAGCCAAACGACACGAGCCCGTAAATCATAGGTGCATCGGTCTATTTGCTTTATTTTTTACCAGCATTCTTCATTTATCCGAGAGATTGCGGATAAATACTTGCTATTTTGTTACGGCTGTCGGGCAATATTCAAATTAAGTAACGCTGACCTAAAACAAAGAGGGTCTAATCTTTTTGCTTTAAGTCACGACTTAGCCCTACCTGCACACCCTATCAAATACGGGTCATTTGCTATGACAGCCATCGACTTTTCCCGCCGAGTTTCTGCCAGAAAGCTCACTGACGACATCGCCGCCCTGCACGGCCTCAACACCATTATCGGCTACACCACCAGCCGAGCAGAAGCTACCCCCAAAGGCTTAAAACTAGCCTACGACAATATGCTAGCCCAGCAAAAAAAAGAAACTGAACTTGCGGCAACCATGAAATCTGCAGCCGACGCCGCTCGTCAGGCCGAAGTCGAATTTCACAGCGCGGTGCTTGCCATGAAAGAATCTATTCGCGGGCAGTTTGGCCCCAACAGCGACGAAGCCCAAGCCGTTGGCTACAAAAAGAAGTCTGAATACAAAAAGCGTCCTCGCCGACGCAGCGCCTAGCCTTTTGTTAGGAAGTATAAACTTGTTTAGGTCATGTGGTTCAGCGCCCCGAAGAATTCTCTCTCTTTTCTTTGGGGTGCTTTTTTATCTACAAGGCCAAGCTCAGTAAACATCGCGACTCGCGACACATCAGTTAGGCTACTTCTCTCGGAACTGACAGCAGTTCAGCCATTAGTGGCTTTGATTTATCAAATTGGCTAACTGCCAAAATCGAAAACCCTAAAAGATTACCTAACGAGTCTACCCGCTCCATAACAGCATCGTTTTCAGTCTCTCGCATATATCCCGGTGCGTCCGAGAAAAGAACCTCTAAAAAATCAGCTTCAGGATCAAACCACACTTTTATTTGCTGAGGGGCCATAGGTCATCTCCCTTTTTAGGTTTATCTGTGAAGTAGGCCGTTACGATAAAATTATTACGCTATCTCGCTTCCGCCTACAGCACTTCGGCCTGTAACCTTAGTGAAAATCAACGCATTTGTGCCAATCATTACACCACATAGCTTGACTGAACTCAAAAAGCAGCCTATCGTTAACACCAAGGTTGTGATGCCTATCACAGCTATTCTCTCAGAACTCAATTTTGCCAAGCGCCATCGGCAGGTGTTACCACCACCTAACCGACGGCTAACCCCCAAACTGAACCAAGCAGTCTGGCGGCTAGGGTCACTTTACCCTTTAGCCACCCCGATGTGCGCTTCATCTTTGCGGGGTGGCTTTGCTCTTTTGAGTTCTGGTTTCCTTCAAGCTCAATAACTCGGAGACCAGATCTCATGTTTATGCCTTTCCTTTCGGACGCTTTAGCGTTCACAGCTTCACCTGCTGCTAGTGCATCCTCAAACCCCAGTCCCGAAACGGTGCGCCACATGCTCATCGGTAGCCCCAGCGCCGTTCAATCCACCATCCAACTCTTGCACAAGCTCAACTACGCTGAGCCCAACAGCTGGAGCCTGCTCATTCCCACCAGCAGGCCCAACGAAGTCATGGCCATATTGACCAAACGAGCGAGAGGCGAGTGAGGCTGCAAAGTTAGGGGCGATCTATCTATAACAGGGCTTTGCTAACACAATAGCCAGCTTAAAGGAGCCAATATCGATGTAACTCACTCGGCTCCTTTAAGCGGCGATCGCGTCTACTATTTAGGTAGCGTATTAGTACAGAATGATGAGTTGAAGGGCTGCTTATGATCGCCACAAAGGACACTTCTCCCCAGCTTACCCCCGAAGAATACTTTGCTTGGGAGGAAAAGCAGCTCGAAAAGCACGAGTATATTAACGGTGAAGTTTATGCAATGATTGGCGGCAGCGTAAATCACAGCCGCATTTCTATCAGACTTGCGGCCCTGTTCGACGCTCACTTAAATAATAGCGATTGTATCGCTGGCAATTCAGACCTGAAGGTCAACATCCCAGAAACGAACAACTACACCTATCCAGATATCAGCGTCACCTGCGACGAGCGGGATAAAACGACGACTCAATACATTACTTACCCTTGCCTCATTGTTGAAGTTTTGTCTGAGAGTACCGAAGCCTACTACCGAGGCGGCAAGTTTAGACTGTATCAAAACAACCCTGCCTTGACAGACTATTTGTTAGTCAGTACGCAGCAAATAGAAATGGATTTGTACCATAAAAATGACGCAGGCGAATGGATCATCCGCCCTTACAAACCAGGAGACATCATCACGCTAGAGAGCATTAACCTAAGCTTTCCGATTGAGCAAGTCTATCGCGGCCTTGTGCTTACAGGCTAGGAGGCGATCGCCACCATCTCAGGAGCTTCTTCGACTTCTCTGGTGGCAATCACCTCAGCAATTTGTGACTCAATTTCATCTTTCACAATTTGGCGATACTCCAAAAAGTGTTCTATTTGAGCGCACACGGTGAGATAGCTTGCTACGCCGCCCCGATTGTGCTTAATCATTTCAAAGAGATACTTCCAAAAGGTAGAGCGGGTTTCTCTTTCTACACCTTGCTTCCAACAAACAATCGCTAGTGCTTTGACCAAGTGCCAGTTAAAAGGCTCTTTGGCAGATTTTGGCTTTGGCCCCCGGCTTTTGTCATTGTGGCAAGGCGCTTCGCCTAAGATGCGATAGTGCCGATAGCAGCGGTCGAGATACTTTTGCGGATCGTATAGGTTCCAAAAAGCATCGACATACTCTTGCGCGACATCTTCTACTGGGCGAGTAGGGACGAAGTTCATCAGCGTAGTTTGGTGAATGTTGGCGGTTTCCTTCCCAGCCAGCAGACGGTTTTCCTTTTCTAAGCGATGCCACAGGGCGGTGTCAGGGAGCGCCTGCAGCATACTAAAGAGCGCGGTAGGAATGGAGCATTTTTCGACAAATTGAACGATGCGATCGCCCGCCCCCTTCTTCTCACCATCGAAGCCAATAATAAAGCCCGCCATCACCCGAATGCCCGTGCTGGCAATTTTATGAATAGACTCACTCAGCGGGTCACGATTATTCTGAAACTTTTGAGTCAAGGCCAAACTAGCTTCATCCGGCGTTTCTACCCCGAGGAAAACCGCGCCAAAATTACATGCTGTCATCAGATCCATCATTTCCTGGTCTTGAGCCAAATCCACCGACGCCTCAGTAGAAAACGTAAACGGATAGCCCTTTTCCTTCATCCAAGGCACCAGCGCTTTGAGCATGAGCTTAACGTTGCGCTTATTGCCAATAAAGTTGTCATCCACCATAAAAATGCTGCGCCGCCAGCCCAAGTCATACAGGTACTGCAATTCGGCCATCATTTGCTCGGGCGTTTTGGTGCGCGGCTTACGGCCATACAGCACAATAATGTCGCAAAACTCGCACTGAAACGGACAGCCGCGTGAAAACTGTACGGCCATTTCCGAGTAGGCATCGAGCTTAAGCAAGTCAAAGCGGGGCACCGGGCTAGTCGAAACGTCCGGGCGCTCTAATGCTCTAAAGGTGCCTTCGGTTTCGCCTTTTTCAATCGCTTCTACCAGCATGGGCAGCGTAATTTCGCCTTCATCTAGCACGCGAAAATCGGCACCTGCTTCAATCACTTCTGGCGAAAGCGCCGTGGCATAAGGCCCGCCAACGGCTACCGACTTGCCTCTGCGCTTGGCTTCTTTAATTTGCGCTAGCATATCGGGCTTTTGCACAATCATGCCCGAAAAAATCACCAGCTCTGCCCAGTCCCAATCTGCTTCGGTTAAGTCCTCTACGTTGCGATCTACCAGGCGTAAGTCCCAAGTTTGCGGCAAGATGCCTGCAACCGTTACCAGCCCTAAGGGGGGCAAAATGGCTTTGCGTCCGGCTAGCTCAATCGCTTTGTCAAATGACCAAAAGCTCTTGGGAAACAAAGGATAAATCAGCAAAGCTTTCATTAGAAATGCCTGGTTTATGGGGGCTTTTAATTCCACTTACCCTAGCACGCTATAGATCGAGCGATCGCGCCCAGGTTGCCACATAAATAACTAGGCCCATGAAAGAACTACAGACAGCTCAAAACAGCAAGCGCTTTCACACTGAGGATTCAAATGATTCAAACTGAGCGATGTTGTCATAGAGAAAGGCGATAGGAAACTCAAAGTCAACGCTTTCGAGCGTAATGCGCTCCTCCTTTAACTCTTCTTTTAAAGAGGTTGGAGGGATTGCGTCATCGCCTGACGGATAGGCCGTATAAAGCCAGAATCGCCCCTGTGCGCGACGATAGATTTCGACGCTGATCTGCGTTGAGCTAATTAAGACATACTCTTCTAGGCTGGGCAGTTTACAATACTCTTTGAGCTTGTCGCCTCTATCCAGCGACTCCGTACCGACAGAAAGCACCTCAACGATAAGCTTGGGATATCGAAAAGCATCGAGCGCAGCTTTGTCTTGCTCATTGCAGGTAACTACCAAGTCAGGATATCGGTAACGAGACGAGGTGACGTTTACTTTGGCATCGGCGATGTTGATGCGACAGCTTCGCTTTTGTAGATGAGGGCGCAGCGCTGTTAAAAGATTAATGGCAATATCGTTATGGGCGATGCTACCCCCCGTCATCGCGAAGACTTCGCCATCCACAAATTCATAGCGAAGTTCCTGACGGGGTTCCCAGTTCAAATAAGCTTCAGCCGTCATTTTTTGTGGCTTCGGTATGGCAATCATGAGATGGCGTTTTTGCTAGGGCCTTTATTGATGCCTTTATTATGGTGCGCAATTGTTCTTTGATTCTGTTTTTGACAGGATGAAATCAAGATTGAGCGTGACTTAAAAGGCTGTCTACCTGTGAAAACAAGCTGCTTTGCGTCGTTGAATTATCAAGGATATGGTCGGCTAGCCTGCATTTGTCAGAGAGTGCCATTTGCGCGTCTATGCGAGCTTGGGCTTCAGTAGCCGAAAGCTGATTGCGCGCCATCAGGCGCTCTTTTTGCTGCTGCGGGGTGCAGGCCACTACCCATATTTCACTCACTAGGTGGGTTAAGTTCGCTTCAAACAAAAGGGGAATGGCATAGACCAAGGTTTGCTCAGCGGGAAAAGTGGCGATCGCCTGCGCAAACTGCTGTCGCACAAAGGGATGAATCTGCTGCTCTAACCATTCTTTTTCAGCCTTATTAGCAAAGATAATGTTGCCTAAACTCGAACGGTTAAGCGTGCCGTCAGATAGGAGAATATGAGGGCCATAGCGATCGCCAATCACGCTTAAAACATCACTTCCCTTTGCTACCGCCGCCCGCGCGTACACATCCGCATCCAGCACAGGCAGTCCATACTGATGGTGCAAATAATTTGACACCGTGCTTTTGCCCGTGGCAATCCCCCCGGTCAGCCCAATAATGCGCCTTGGCTGAGTATCTACCGCTTTGCCCATGCTTCTAACCCTTTGGTAAGCCCTGCAAGCGTGTATTCTTCAGCTTCAAAGGAGACTTTTCCTAACAGCTCGCGGCAATCTCTCGAAGTTTGCGGGCCAATAGAGGCGATCGCCACATTCTCCAACAGAGTAAGCCACTGCTCACCAAAGGTCTGTGCCATTAGCCCAGCAAAATGACGCACGGTTTTAGAGCTAGCAAACGTAATGGCATCGGCAGAGCGGCCCTCTAACACTAACTTTGCAGCCGATGGAATCGTCAGCGGACAGGCAGATTCGTAGGCAGCGACTTCGGTGACCACCGCGCCTTTGGCCGTCATTTCTTTGACCAACACTTCGCGACCACCGCTTTCTACCCGAGGAAACAACAGCTTTTTGCCAGCAGGATTTTCAGGAAAGTGCTGAATCAAGGCATCTGCAATATAAGTCGGTGGAATATAGTCGGCGCTGAGGCCGCGCTGCTTAAGAAAGCCGTTTGTTTTTTTACCAACAACAGCAATTTTAAGCGTTGCTAGGGCGCGAAAGTCTTTGCCCTGCTGAAGCAAGCGATCTAAGAAAAAAGTGACGGCATTAGGAGAGGTGAGAATGAGCCAGTCGAACGTGTGAAGGGAGGCGATCGCTCTATCCAACGCCTCCCAGCTAATTGGCTCGCGAATTTCTAAGGCAGGCAAATCAATCACTCGCGCCCCCTTATCCATCAGCATTTGGCTAAACTGCCCCGACTGACTAGCCGAGCGCGTTACCACAATCGTTTTGCCTGACAGCGGCAGCGGTGCAACCGGCAGCGGCGCTAAATACTCACGCAACCTCACCACTTCACCTACAATCACAACGCAGGGAGAAAGCTTAGCCGCCCCGACAATCTGCGGCATACTCAGCAGCGTGCCCTGCCAAATTTGTTGCTGGGGTTGGCTTGTCCATCGGGCGATCGCCATCGGCGTTTCAGGGCGCTTACCATGCGCAACTAATCGGCTGCAAATCTCTCGTATGTGCCGCCCCCCCATCAGCAGCACAGCCGTCTCTAAGCGAGCCAGCACCTCCCAGTCCAACGCATCTAAATCATGCGCCGTAAATACCCCAAAGCCCCGACTCAGCACCGGGTCGGTTAAGGGAATGCTTGCCAGCAGCGGAGCCACCAGCGCCGAAGAAAGCCCCGGCACCACCTCAAAGCAACAGCCCGCCGCCTTAAGCGCCTGAATCTCAGCCGCCGCTCGGCCAAACACAAACGGATCGCCGCTCTTTAGCCGCACCACCTGCTTACCTTCCTGACAAAGCCGCACCAGCAGCTGATTAATGTCAGCCTGAGGCGTACTAGGCTTGCCGCCGCGCTTGCCAACGTGCCACTGCTCACAGGCCGTCGAAGCTTCCTGAAGCAGTGAGCCCTCTACCAAGCCGTCATACACCAGCGCATCAGCCCGGTTGAGCAGCCGCTGGCCACCCACCGTGACATAGCTAATATCCCCCGGCCCAGCCCCTAATAGATAAACTTTACCGCCGCTCGATTTAGCCCCTTCAGTCTCTAGCTCAGACATAGCTCGCTTACAGATCCAATCTTTGTATTTTGAGTCATGATGAGCGATCGCGCGATCGCTTAGCCGAGAAACATAAACAAGTAAGACAGCTGTATTTAGTTACGTATAAGCTTGTCAAGAAACATTACAGCGACGATTCAACGCCAGCCATCTGCCATACATTAAAGGTGTTCATAAAGCGACGATGCCTTTCATCTCTAACGCATTTCGTCTCACGTGGCCTTTCCCCATTTGCTAAGATTTGGGTGGTGAAAATTGGTCAGATTAGTGAGGACTGAACACATTCACTGTCACCTAGATTAAGCTGTCAAAAACGACTAACCTTTAATAGATACAGCCTTTAAGCGTCGTTTCCTCGATAGTTCTAATCTTGTAAAAAGCACGGCTTAGCAAAGCCTTAAGTAAGGCTCCCTGCAGAGCATTTTTACAGGGCAACAGTCTTATTCCTAACAGTCTTGCGCATAGCTACTTCAGCTATTGAGTTCATATTACTTCAACAGGAGCTATCGTTTTTGTTGTTTCCTGAGCTACGTTAGGTAAAGCAAACAGCCTAACGAAAACATCATCCCGGCCACTCGCTACACAACAGAAATTTATTGTATAGGGCCAGACTCACAGCTCTGTCGCCCGAGAACAATCAATTAATAGTCAATCAACAGTCAACCTTAGTGATGCTTAAGGAGATTTTGACCGATGACATTTTCCCAGCGACTCAACAGCATTTTCCTCTACTTGGCCGAAGGGGTCTATCGAATTTTTAGCCCTCGTGATGATGCCTATCCAGCAACCGGAATTCAGCCTTACAGCGGCATCGCCTATTCCAAACGGGCCTATTCCAGACGGTTCGATGCCTGGTAAAAGTCTAACTAAACCCCCAGCTAAACCCTAGCTAAACCCATAGTCGTCTCGTAACGGCCTTGTAATTATCTTTACGTACACATTAAAAGGCAGGCAAAAAGGACATTTCCTTTGCCTGCCTTTCAGCTTTTTTGCATATCTTCGGCTTGGCTAAGCGCTGCTATTTAATCCTGCTAATTAGCAGCGGCTACACTCTTTTCGCCTATGGGCGCTGGCTCTTCTAGCGTCATTTCATCCATCACCAGTGCCGAAAGCGCCGGAATAGAATCATCACCCGTGATCAGCCTAGCCCCCCGATGGCTGGTGAAGTAGTGCCAGCCCCACTGGAGCATGACCAGCAGCTTGTTATCAAACTCGATGAGGTAATAGATGTGGACAAAGATCCAAACGATCCAGGCTGGGAAACCAGAAAACTTAGCAAAGCCTAAGTCAGCAACTGCCGCGTTACGACCAATTACGGCCAAGCTGCCCTGGTTTTTATAGTCAAAGGGGCTAACGGGCTGATTGTTGAGGCGGCGCTGAAGGGCGTCGGCTAGGTATTCACCTTGCTGCATCGCAGTAGAGGCCGTGCCCGGTACAGGCCCATTGTGGTTGTGCGCGTAATGGGCCAAATCGCCCGCAATGAAAAGGTTGGGATAGCCCGGTATGCTCAAGTCTGGCTCTACAATGACTCGGCCCATTCGATCTAGCGGTGCGCCCGTTTGATCGGCGATCGCCTGCCCCATAGCAGAAGCCTTAATCCCCGCTGCCCAAAGCACCGTAAACGCTTGAACCTGTTCTATCAGCTCGCCCGTTTTGAGCGTGACCGTATCGCCGTCAATGTTGGTCACCAGCGTTTGGGTACGGACTTCTACGCCCAGCTTTTTCAGTGACTTCTCAGCGGCTATAGAAAGATCGCTTGGGTAGGGCGGCAGCACTCTGTCGAGCCCTTCTAGCAAAACGACTTTGGTTTCACCGGGATTGATGCTGCGAAAGTCATCTTTGAGGGTTTCATAGGCAAGTTCGGCGATCGCGCCCGAAAGCTCCACGCCCGTTGGCCCCGCGCCCACCACAAAAAAGGTCAGCAGCGCCTCTCGACGAACCGGGTCTGCTTCCTTTTCAGCCGCCTCAAACGCCAGGAAAATACGGCGGCGAACTTCTAGCGCGTCCTCAATGGTTTTCATGCCGGGGGCGATCGCCGACCATTCGTCCTTACCAAAATAGTGATGGCTAGAGCCCGTTGCCACAATTAGGCTGTCGTAGCTCACCGTTTCACCACTTTTAAGCAACACCTTTTGAGCCTTGGCCTGAATGCCCGTTACCTCCCCCATCAGCACCTGCACATTCTTTTGCTTGCGCAAAATGGCCCGCAAAGGTGAAGAAATATCCCCCGCCGAAAGGCCACCCGTCGCAACCTGATACAGCAAAGGCTGAAATAAGTGAAAATTGCGCTTGTCAATTAGCGTGACGTTGACAGCGGCCTTGCCCAGCGCCTTGGCTGCATACAGCCCGCCAAAGCCGCCGCCAACAATGACAACGTGATGAGGTGCTTTTTTATCCGCTGTAGCTGTGGTTGAAACGGGTCGGCGCTGGAGAACTGCTGTCATAGTGGGTAATCAGTAAGGGCGTAACTTAACCAAAGTTTATACTTTATCGTTTGTTTTGCCAGCGACCACAGCGACACTTCACAAAAGATCTTCAGACTTTTTGTGAGGTTCACGCCTACCTGTGGCGCGAAAGAAACTGTAGAGTGAGAAAAAATATTGGGCGCAGCCAGCCTAAGGCCAGCGCGAGAGGAGAAAAGAAATGGGGCTAATCGTTCAAAAGTATGGCGGCACCTCGGTCGGCAGCGTAGCGCGCATTCAGGCCGTCGCGCAGCGTATTCAAGCGACTGTAAAGGCTGGAAACTCAGTGATTGTGGTGGTTTCAGCGATGGGTAAAAGCACCGATAGCCTCGTTGATCTAGCTAATGAAATCTCTAGCAATCCTAGCCGTCGGGAAATGGACATGCTGCTTTCAACGGGCGAGCAGGTGACGATCGCGCTGCTGAGTATGGCCCTGCATGAGGGCGGTCAGGCCGCGATTTCGCTCACCGGGCCGCAGGTTGGCATTGTCACCGAAGCCGAACATAGCCGCGCCCGCATTTTAGAAATTAAGACCCATCGGCTAGAGCGTCATTTAAAAGAGGGCAAAGTGATCGTGGTGGCGGGCTTTCAGGGTACGAGCCGCAGCGACGAGCAAAACACCCAGTGGACAGAAGGTGAGATCACCACCTTAGGGCGAGGCGGCTCTGATACCTCAGCGGTTGCCCTAGCCGCCGCTATGCAGGCCGACCGCTGTGAAATTTACACTGACGTGCCTGGTATTTTAACCTCTGACCCTAGGGTAGTCCCTGATGCGCGGCTGATGGATGAAATTACCTGCGATGAAATGCTGGAGCTGGCTAGCTTAGGGGCGAGCGTTTTGCATCCGCGAGCGGTAGAGATTGCTCGCAACTATGGCATTTTGCTGGTGGTGCGCTCTAGCTGGACGGATGCACCCGGCACAAAGGTGACTTCGCCCGCGCCTCAGCCCAGAACTTTAGAGGCGTTAGAGCTGGGCAACCCGGTAGATGCGGTGGAGTTTGACGTTAATCAGGCAAAGATTGCGCTGCTGCGGGTGCCTGATCGCCCTGGCGTGGCCGCTAAGCTGTTTGGTGAGCTAGCGAGTCAGGCGCTGAATGTGGATCTGATTATTCAGTCTATTCATGAGGGAAATTCTAACGATATTGCCTTTACGGTGCAGTCTAAAACGCTGGCGCAGGCGGCTAGCGTGGCCGACCATATTGCCCCGACCCTGCGATCTTCCTACGGAGGGGCTTCGCCATTGCACCCCACCGACGACAATGAGGCTGAAGTGCAAACCTCTGATAACATCGCCAAAATTAGCATCGCGGGCGCGGGTATGATCGGGCGTCCCGGCGTGGCGGCTGGCATGTTTTCGGCTTTAGCCGCCGCCGGGGTGAACATTCAAATGATCTCAACTTCTGAGGTGAAGGTGAGCTGTACGGTCGCGGGGGATGAGTGCGATCGCGCGATCGCCACCCTGTGCAATCACTTTGAGGTCACCCACTCTCCGGCTCGACTAGATCGGTTTGTTGATGACCCTCTGCCTTCTAATTTGCCTTCTGTGCGCGGCGCAGCGTTAGACTTGCAAGGCGCTCAGCTTGCTATTCGCTATGTTCCAGATAGGCCGGGGCTGGCCGCTCGCATTTTTCAAATTTTGGCAGATCGGGGCATCAGCGTAGATATGATTATTCAGTCTCAGCGCAGCCGCCCGCATCAGGGGCAGATGACTCGCGATATTGCCTGCACGGTGGGGCAAGCAGAGGCTGCGCTAGCCAAAGAGGTGCTGCAATCGGCGGCGGCAGAGCTAGGCTATGGAGAAGTGTGGGTAAATGAGGCGATCGCTAAAGTTAGCGTTGTTGGCATTGGCATGATCCATCGGCCCGGTATTGCGGCTGCTATGTTTGAGTCTTTGGCCAGTGCAGGCATTAACATTCATATGATCGCCACGTCAGAAATCAAAATTAGCTGCGTAGTAGAGCAGGAAAAGGGCATAGAGGCGCTGAGAGTAGTGCATTCAGCCTTTAATTTGGCCGAGTCTCAAGCTGCTGGGGTACCCGTATGAATCACGATGTCGCTCTCTTTTGGGGTAGCGTCGTGCTGTTAATTGGCTACTTGGTGTTTTCGGCTAAGACTGAGATGGGCACGAAAATAGCGATCAGATGGCCGTGGCAAAGCCGCAAGCCGTAGAATAAGTAAGGCATAAGCAAACTCTATGAGCCCATCGACGCCTTCAGATCGAACATTGTTTTTGGTTTCGGGATATGTTCTCGGCACGTTAGAAGCGTCTGAGTCGGTGGAGTTTGCTCAGCTTGTTGCAGAAGATTCAACGGTTTTAAGAGAAGTTGATCAGATGCAGCAGGCTCTAGAAAAAGCCTATAGCATTGTAGAAAGAGATCCGCCGCCCCAGCTGCGAGAGCGAGTTTTGACAGCGGCCTCTTTATTGACGCCAGATACTATCGATTTGTCCTCATCGCTTGAACCTATGCCCGAGGATTGGTCGTTGCGATCGCCCTCAATCATGCAATCCGCCCTGCAATCAGTGGTGCGATCGGCGGTGCGATCGCTATGGGTAGCCGCAGCGGTTGCGATCGCCGCACTAGGGCTCAGCAATTACGGCCTTTGGCGACAAATCAGGCAGCAAGTTGCCGCAAACCCCGATCCATCAGCGCTTGAGCTACCGACGCTAAATCCGATTGTTTACACCCTAAAGAGCACGACCACCGCCAAAGCCGCCGCCGCCAAAATCACCCTCTACCCTGAAACGTTGACCGCTCAGCTCGATATCAGCGGACTGCCACCGCTGCCACCCGAGCAGGTTTACGTTTTGTGGACGGTGCTAGAACCCAAAGCCCCTTTTACCACTGACGATAAGGGCGCTGTGCTGGCAACGACTTTTGAGGTCAATGCGCAGGGGAATGCTAGTGAGGCGATCGCTGTTCCCATTGCCTTTCAACAGCCTCAGACCGTCGCTGCACTCGGCGTCACGATAGAATCAGCAAATGCACCTCAAAGTCATACGGGCGAGCCTATTTTGCTTGCCAAACTGCTGTAGCACCCTAAATTCCAACTATCTAAAAGGAATGCTTTGAGCCTACGTATTGCTATGGAGGGATATCTACACTCGTGCTACACCGCTAAACTTGCGATATTAATAACACGCGAGATGGCTAGGCAATGACTGAGCAAGGATTGGCTTTGCCAGCATCCCACAGACAATTCCTTTTTAACGCTCACCTACTCAAAGGCACACCCTCATGGCTAATAAAAGCAACAATCCCATTCAGTCGTTTTATAACTGGTATCGTAGCGCCATCCGCCATCCCGTATGGGGCTGGGTCATCGGTTTGGTGACCATTGCCTATCTAGTTAGCCCCATTGATATCTCTCCAGATTTTATCCCGGTGATTGGCTGGTTAGATGACGGCATTTTAGCAACGCTGCTGATTACTGAAGTGTCTTCTCTAGCGATGGACTATCTTAAGAAAGGGAAAGCGGGCAACAATACAACAGTTGCTGAGGCTGACGATGTAATTGACGTTGAGGCTGAAGTTGGCTAGGTGATTCGCCCTTGAAATCGAAAAAAGAGAGTGTTTTAGCTGCCGCTTAAAAGGGCAATTAGCACTCTCTTTTTTTATACCTTTATTCAGCTGCTTTAGAAGGTGCTGGCTTGGGTGCTACCACTTCTTTGGGCGCATCTGTCGCAGGTATGTCCACTGCAGAGCCATCTACCGCAGACCAAGTGCCAATATCCCAAGTGCTAGTATCCCAAGGTGTAGGATCTACGCCGCTGATGCGATCGCTCAATCCATTGGTCACGGCCCGTCGCACCAGTGGAATCACCACGTGATCTTTGGCCAAAATGCTGTTCATCTGCTGAAAGAGCTGAGCCCTTTTCTTCGGATCTAGCTCTTTGCTGGCCTGCTGCCAAACCTTGTCGTATTCAGGATTGCAGTAGCGGCCATTGTTGGGCTCTTGCCATTGATTTTCCAGTGAGGCGACTTCCTTACACAGCCACCAGCTCATGTATATAGAGGGATCGGGTGTGTCGCTACCCGTGTTGTACTCCTGCATATCTGCATAGAAATGGTTTAGGCTGCGAGTCTGTGCCGGATCTGCTGAGAAAAAATCCTCTTCAATTACTCGGCTAATGTCTACATCAATACCGACCTCTTTTAAGTTGTCTTTAATCAGCTGCTGGGTTTGCTGCCGTACTGGGTTAATGGGCGTTTGAAAGACCATTCGCATCTCTTTGCCGTTTTTATCGCGAATGCCGTTACCGTTGCTGTCCTTCCAGCCTGCTTCATCTAGCAGCTTGTTAGCGCTTTTAGGATCGTAGCGATAGTAAATGTTGGGATTGGCGTATTGCTCGGGGTAGGGCAAAAGCTGATTGGTGCGCTGGCCTGCATTGCCGTATACCGTGTTGGCGATCGCATCGCGATCAATGGCCTCGTCAATCGCCTGACGCACTTTAACATCGCTTAAAAACGGATGAGGATTTTTTAAGCTAGATTTTTCACCCTTTTCAGTGGCCTTGTTAGGGTCAGTCGGGTTTAGCATCAGCCGCTCTACATATGCGCCAAAAGTCGTGTATATCGACCCCTTGCCGCTGCCCGCTAGGGCCACGCGATCGTCAATATTGAGCTGCAAATTGTGAGCAAAGTCTGCATCGCCATCGCGCAGTACGCGCCTAGCCGCCACATAGGGCGTGACGTTGCCTTCTAGCTCAACTAGCTTAAAGGCGGGCAGGCCCTCTCGAAACTGCTCGTTGGCGGCAAACGTCCATTTGCCATCGTTCACCGCAATAAAGCGATAAGGCCCGGTGCCGACAGGCTGTAAATTTCCAGGTGCCTGCCGTGCGTTGATTCCTTTAGCGCTCTCAAAAACGTGCTTGGGCAAAATCATCCCGTTCTGCCCGGTAAACGGCAGCGCCCATGAGGGATTAGGCTGCTTAAACGTAATTTTGACCGTGAGCGGGTCAATCGCCTCTACTTTTTCAATCGCTTCGTAATACTTGGCGGTTACTGCCGCCACGTTAGGATCGCTCACAAACTGGTAAGTAAACACCACGTCTTCAGCGGTAAAGGGCTGACCGTCCGACCAGCGTACGTTAGGCTTCAGCTTCCAGGTGATTGAACGACCATCAGGAGAAATGCCGCCGTTCTCAGGAGTCGGAACCAACGCCGCCAGCACTGGCAGCAGGTCGCCGTTTGGCTTATAGGTGGCCAGCGGTTCATACACAATTCTGGCGGCTTCAAAGTCTTGAAAGCCGTTGGCCAAGTGCGGATTCAAGGTAGTCGGAATGCGAGCATACAGCAGCTTTAGGATGGATTCGTCGCTAACATCGGGGCGATCGCCCGCCTGATTGAGCGTGAATTCGTCACTATTGTTTGGCGCTGGTGCGATCGCGACCTGCGGGCCACAGCCTGAGAGCGTTAGCAAAGCCACCAGCGGAACGGCTAATATTGAAAGTCTGATCACGGCTATGCACCCAAAAAGTATCTTAAGTCCTTTAGTATTTTCATCTGATTTTCCCTTAATCAGCTCACTGTTTGACGAAAATCCTAGCGTGAGTCAAGGCATACCAGTTTAATCCGGTATACACTTTGCCAAATGGCTAATCTAGCCGCTAACTCAGCGGGTGACGAGCCAAACCATCCGGACTTCTCCTAACTATCGAGTAGTTATAGGTGGTAGATGCACCCTGATGTTCCCCTGGCCTTCGCCTTCTTTGAAGCTATCTTCATTAGATGTGAAAGCTGGGGAATTTTTTTGCTTTTTTCTTGATGAGCTTTTTTAAGCTGTATTTATCCTGACTTGAGGCGATCGCTAAGAATAGTTAAGTGGTAGATGCACCCTGACCGTTCCTCAATGCTTTTTGAGCAATACTTTTTGAGCAATGATGCTCCCTGAGTGCTCCTTGAGTATTGGGGAATTTTTTTACCGTTTGCCAAACTGTTTTCCATCAAAAAAGGCCACTAGCAGCGTAGCAGCCTTCTTCTAATTGCAGCCAAAAATGCCCCTTAAAAAATATTAGGCGGATTCAGCAGGCTTCTCTGTTGCCTCAGACTGAGCTGGCTCGGCTGTGGGCTCATTCGGCGCAGGCTCCACAATTGGCACTTCGGCCACTGGCTCTTCAGCAGCCGGATCTTCACTGGTTGACTCTTCGCTGGCTGAGCTTTCACTAGCCGAATCTTCACTAGCAGATGATTCACTATCAGCTGCTTCTGTAGCTTCAGTTGCGTCCACCGTTTCGACTGCCGCCGTCTGGTCAGGGGTCTGGTCAGAGGTCTGGTCAGAGGTCTGGTCAGAGGGCACTTCAGGCACTTCAGGCTCAGCAACTTTGGCAGAAGGTCTGGGCCCGCGCACTAAAGCAGGATTCGTCGGGGTTCTAGGTGCGTCGTCTCTATCGCGCCCTTTGCCCTTACCGCCTTTGCGCCCTTTGCCCTTATTGCGGTCTCTGTCGTCCCCGTCTCTGCTGTAGGTAAGCGGCTCACTGTCGCTCTCCGGCTTGCGATCGCCTTTTTTAACCGGCGGCGGAACGTTACTTGCCGGAGCGGGTGTGGTTGTCGCCTCAGTCTGCTTTGCAGCCTCGCGATCGCTTTTCTTAATAGGACGCTCCGCCATTGATCTATCCGCCTGTACGTAAATTGCCAAACAATGGTATCACAGGCTATTAGAGGGTGATTAAGAGAAAATGAGTTAATGTCTCTCGTCGAAAGGCTAGTTAGGGGGCCAGCCGTCGTCGGTTGGCATCGCCGTTTCGCTGCTTAATAAAGGGGTATCGCCTTCTGTCGCGGCATCAATGGTTTTACCCACTTCGCCATTGTCTAACACGGCTTCCGGGTCAAAATTGAGGCCCAGCACGTCAATTAGCGCATCTTCGTCCGAATTGAGCTGGTAAAACGGCACCATTAGGTTAGAAAGCTTGGGCTCTAACGCATTCACTACGCCCAAAATTAAAAATGAAGACGGGCGGCGTCCGCCTTCTGGCGTTCGTACAGAGGTCGTTGACATCTGCACTTCTAGCCAGGTGCGATTGGCTCTAAAGTAGTCCAGCCACTTGTCTCTAATAACCGACGTAAAGTTTTCAAAAAAGGCCATGTCTCAACCTGTAAGGAATCGTAAGCGAACCGTAATAGGACGTGCCTATCAAAAGGCCAATAAAAAGTAAGTAAAGGCAACCTTTGCATGTAGCCCTAACACCGCAGCAATCTAGCACCCTTCAGGCGCGATGACTAGACCATGATGGCAAATTGTATAGTTTCAAGGATGCTAACGGTATGTTCTGTCTAGCTAGCGGTGCGCCCGAATGGACTGCTGACTTCTAATTCTCCGGTTTGAATGCCTTGGCTCAGGTCTTGCTCAGAGCCTTGGCGCAGTTGAAAATCGGCGATCGCCCGCTGCAAATCTGAGGCGATCGCCTCGTGAGACTTCGTAACCACCGGATCGGCCTCTAGCAGTTGAAACTTGTAGTAAAGCATCTGGGAAAAATCGTCAAAATTCCCCGCTAGCACGTCAGCCGGAGACAAGTTCAGCGGCCCTGTTTTAATAATTTGCTCAATGAGCTGCGGGCTTAAAATTGCTTGAAACTGCTGAAGGTAGGCCCAAGCGATAGATCGCACTTCCGTTTGCAGCTCGCCTTTGCCCACATAGCTCGCGACCCGCTGCGCCAAGGCCACCCATTCTGGCGCGACCCATTGACCTAGCAGTCGATCCAAATCAAAGCTTGCCACCACCTTTTCTACCAACACTCTGCCGCCTGATCGACTTAAAGATCCGTCGTTAAGCGTCGCCACGACCGTCTGCACTAGACTTAAAATTTCGCCCCGGTTCCAGGTCGCATCCATCGGCGCAAACTGCTGCAAGTAGGCGCTAATGACGTTGCTCACAATGGTCTGCTGCTCAGCTAGCCACACAGATACCTGCTCGGCCAAAAGCTGAGCCGTCACGTCTACCAAGGAAGGTTCTAGGCCCAGGCTTTTGAAGGCGGCGATCGCCTCATCCATAAACCCTTCTAGGTCTTTGTTCTCAATTTCCACCGTGGTCACATTTGCCACAATCGCACCGATGAGCGATCGCAGCTCCAGCACCGAGGCGGGCTCTCCAAACGTCAGCACATAGGCCCGCAAAACATTGAGAACAGGCGTTAGCTGCTTGATATTTGAGCGTTTAGTCTGATTTTTTCGAGGCGGTATAGAGGGCATAGGCGAGGTAGCACTGTTTCTTTGATCATCGCTTCGATCATTAGCCTGCTCGTTAGGCGGCAGCGGTTCGGCGGGCGGTAGGGCAGGCGCATTGATAGATCGTCTTTTAGAGCGTCGAAACAGATTAAAAAATCTACGAAATAATCTAAGCATGATTGTTCTACCCTCTTTTGGCCTTTTTTTGGCCTCTATGACTCACCCGTATCGGCAAACCGCACAGCGCTGCGAATGGTCGCCGCCACCGACTCAGCTAAAGCACGGTAATCATAGCCCCCTTCTAGCCCAAATAAAACGTTTGGCGTTAGCGCTAGGCAAACCTGCGTAAACCAGCCATAGTCATCAGGCTGTAGCGAAATGCCCGCTAGCGGATCGGCTTGAGTGGCATCATAGCCCGCGCTCACGATGATAAAGTCGGCGTCAAAGCCCTTTAGAAAGGGTGCTGCCTCAGCTTCCCAACGCTGCTGATAGTCCGTAAGCTGGCTACCCGGCGACATGGGCAGGTTTAGCACATTGTTATACATGCCTTTTTCTGAAGCCGCTCCCGTCCCAGGGTAGGCAGGCGACTGATGAAAAGAGCAGTAGGCAATGCGAGAATTGTTCTCAACTAACGCCTGAGTGCCGTTGCCGTGGTGCACGTCCCAGTCCAAAATGGCGACTCGGTTGGCCTTAGCGCTATTCAAGGTGTAGTGAGCGGCGATCGCTGCGTTCGACAGCAGGCAAAACCCCATGCCCTGAGCCCGCTCAGCATGGTGCCCCGGTGGTCTTACCAGCGCAAAAGCAGGCGATTGGTGCTGGCTTACCCAGTCTACGCCTTCTAGCCAAGCTGTCACCGCTAGCAAGGCTAGGTCATAGCTTTCAGCAGACATCACGGTATCGCTATCTAAATAGCCACCGCCATTTTGAGCAAGTGCCTTCAGCGCCCTCACGTAATCGGCGTCATGAACTCGATGAATATCACCGAATACGTCTCTATTAGGC
>JBARVS010000017.1:0-3881 GCA_049646385.1 Phormidesmis sp.
GGCTTGGCTAGCGATCGCCGTTACCATAGCCGCCTTTTTAGGCAACGCTTTAACCTCTGTGCCCGCCGACATCGTATTTTTAGGTGCAGCCGCCGTTCTCTTCTTAAGCGGCGTCTTAGATGAAAAAGCGGCCCTGTCCGGGTTTAGCAATTCCGGCATGATTACCGTCGGCGTCCTCTACATTGTAGTGACGGGCTTACAGCAAACGGGCGCTTTGCAGTGGGTGTCGGGGCAGGTATTAGGAATGCCTAAAACGCCTTCTAGAGCCTTGACGCGATTGATGTTGCCCGTGATGGGGGCTAGCGTGTTCCTCAACAATACGCCAGTAGTGGCGATGTTCATTCCCGTGGTTAATGACTGGTGCCGCAAGCTGCGCTTTAGTCCTTCTAAGCTGATGATTCCATTGAGCTACGCGGCTATTTTTGGCGGGATATGCTCTTTAATTGGCACCAGCACCAACCTAGTCGTGAACGGGCTGTTGATTGATGCGACCAAAGGGAGCGGACTCAAGCTGTTTGATATTGCCTGGGTGGGCGTGCCCTGTGCGATCGCAGGCTTTTTGTTCATGTTCGCTACTCAGCAATGGCTGCTGCCCGACCGTCAGGCAATTTTGAGTGATACCGATGATTTGCGCCAGTACACAGTAGAAATGAGAGTGCCGCCTGAGAGTCCGCTAGTTGGTAAAACGGTCGAAAAAGCAGGCTTGCGACACCTGCCCGATCTTTACCTGGGTGAAATTCAGCGCGGCCCTCAAGTGCTCTCAGCGGTTGGCTCTCAAGAGATATTGCAAGAGAACGATCAGCTCTTGTTTGTGGGCGTGATTGACTCTGTTCTAGATTTGCAGCGAATTCGAGGATTGCAGCCTGCGACCAATCAGCTTAACAAGTTAAATAGCCCTAGCACAGAGCGCTGCCTGATTGAGGCGGTGGTTTCTAACACCTGCCCGGTGCTGGGCCAAACCATTCGCGAAAGCCAGTTTCGCACTCGCTACAATGCGGTGGTGGTGGCGGCTGCTCGAAACGGCGATCGCCTGATGGAAAAAATCGGTGATATTCGTCTGCGCGCAGGCGATACGCTGCTGCTCGAAACCTCTGCTTCTTTTGTGAGCGAGCGCCGCATCTCTCGCGACTTTTATCTCATTAGCAGCGTGCCTGACTCTGAACCGATACGGTATGGGCGATCGCTCTACGCCCTTGCCCTCACTGTTGTAATGGTGTTACTTGCTGCCGTGGGCTGGATGAGTATGCTACAGGCCGCTGTGCTGGCGGCGGTAGGAATGCTAGCGTTTGGCTGCTGCTCGCCCGCTCAGGCCATTCGCAGCATAGACTGGTCGGTGCTGCTGGTAATTGCGGCGGCACTAGCGCTGGGAGAAGCCTTAGATTCTAGCGGGGCGGCTGAGGCGATCGCTACTAGCTTCATTAGTCTGGCAGGTAATAATCCTTGGTGGGTGCTAGTGGTGATCTACGCCATCACCACTGTGCTGACCGAAATTATCACCAACAACGCTGCCGCCGCCCTAATCTTCCCGATTGCGCTTTCGCTCGCCAATCAGCTCAACGTTAGCTATTTGCCCTTTGTGATTGCAATCATGGTGGCGGCTTCTGCCAGCTTTGCCACACCTATTGGCTATCAAACCAACCTGATGGTGTACGGCCCCGGCGGGTACAAGTTCTCTGACTTTTTGCGAGTAGGCATTCCGCTAAATTTGCTCTTTGGTATTATCACGGTCTTTGTAGCACCTCTGGTTTATCCCTTTTAGGCTACATTTTGTCGTGATCGTGCTTTTCGGCATTGGGCATGTCCATACCGGGCATGTCCATTTCTGAGCGATCGCCGTGCTGCATTAGGCCCATGCTCGATTGCCCTGTCGCCATAATGCCCATCGACACAGCGCCAGCGGCGAGCACGCCCATTGACACCAGGCCAGCGGAGAACACGCCCATAGAGATAACGCCGATAGAGAAAATGCCGTGAGAGATGATGCCGATAGAAATAATGCCGTGAGAGGTCACCCCTACGGCAATAACGCCATGAGCACCAATTCCAAAGGAGAAAAACTTTTTCTTGGGCGAGCTGACTGCCATGAGCTAATTTCAAAATAGGGCTTAAGGAGCTTAGCGTGCAGCCAATCCATTAATCAAAAGACGCGCTGTCAACTTTCTCTATTTGTTTGCAATTTGCCCACAGCTTGACAAGGTGTCTTTTGACATTCTTAAAACGCAAAAAAGATACTGAAGAGTATCCTCAGCTTTGGGACTTTTGTATGACCATCAGTCAATCTAAAGTGGCCGTTAATCAGCCACTGGCGGCTGAATCTCCGGCTAACCGCTTTTATCGCACGGTATGGCGCTGGCATTTTTATGCTGGACTGTTTATAATTCCTTTTATGCTTGTTTTAGGCACGACGGGCATTATTTATCTCTTTAAGCCCCAGCTCGATACGGCGATGTATCGCAACTTGCTGTTTGTGCAGCCCAGCGCCGCTATTACGATGCCCTACACAGCGCAAGTGCAGGCCGCTCAGATGGCCTATCCAGACGCAACGGTGGCTAAGTTTACGCCTAGCGTGGCGGGCGATCGCAGCGCGGAAGTCACGGTGACGACTGCTGATGAGCGTGAGCTGCTGGTGTTTGTTGATCCTTATGCGGGGCGGGTGTTGGGTGTGCGCGATGAGGAGAGAAATCTTCAGGCGATCGCCCGTAAAATTCACGGTGAGCTGCTGATCGGCAATTGGGGCGACTATTTAATTGAGCTAGCGGCTTGTTGGGCGATAGTGCTGTTAATTTCGGGCGTTTATCTATGGTTGCCCCGTAACAAAATTTCGCTCATGGGTACGTTTATTCCCCGCTTGTGGAGTAAAAACAAACGCATTTTTTGGCGCGACTTACATGCGGTTCCTGGCTTTTATGGCGTGCTGCTGATTGGCTTTTTGCTGCTGACGGGGCTGCCTTGGACGGGGTTTTGGGGCGATACATTTGCCCAGGTGTGGGGGCGCTTTCCCGATGAAATGTGGGATAATGTGCCTCAATCTACCGTGGTGACGGGTTCGCTTAATCAGCGCGGTGATATCTTCGTGCCTTGGGCGGCTGAGCAAATGCCAATGCCACAGTCTGATTTTGAGGGTTGGAATAATCGCGATCGCCTAGAAGCCTATCCAGTACAGTTAGCGAGCGATCGCCAAAGTTCTGTTGATAGTGTCCCCGATGTTTTCAACAAAGTAGTCGCGCTAGCCATTCAAGCAGGTGCGCCGCCTGGATTTAGCATCGCTTTTCCTGATGGTGAAACGGGCGTATATACCGCCTCTGCTTTTCCTGCTGATCCAAAGCAAGAAGTTACGATGCACATGGATCAATACAGCGGCGAACTGCTGGCCAGCGTGGGCTGGAAGGATTATGGCTTGGTGCCCAAAGCGGTAGAAATGGGCGTATCTATCCATATGGGCAGATATTTTGGCCTAGCAAATCAGCTCATTATGCTGTTTGCCGCGCTGGTCACGATTTTGCTCTCTGTGACGGGAGCGGTGATGTGGTGGCAGCGTAGACCCAAAGGCTCCGGGCTGATTGGCGCTCCAGCCATGCCACCTTACCGACAGCATTGGAAAATCCCGCTGATTATCGTAGCGATCTTAGGGCTGGTTTTTCCGTTTGTGGGCCTTTCGCTGGTGTTTGTGCTGCTGCTAGACTACTGGGTGCTATCGCGCATTCCTTTTTTCAGGCGCGTATTTGGCTAAGATAAGGAGCTGATGCCTATCGCGATCGCTTTTAAAACTTATGAGGTTGTTCTAGGCGAGGGCACCTTACACTTTGGGAAAGTGATTGCGCGCAGACTCTCCCAATTTTAAGGCTGCTGACAGTTAGCCTGTTATTTGTCTCCTAATAGCA
>JBARVS010000018.1:0-6929 GCA_049646385.1 Phormidesmis sp.
AGCTCTGACGGCAGCATTTTGGCAGTTGTTAGCGAGCAGGATATTGTTGAGCTTTTACCCATAGGAGAGCTTGATGAGCTGGTAGAAAGAGGGTGTGAGCAGGTACGCGATTACTTAAAAAGCAGCCCTAGCTTTGAGGAGCGCGATCGCCAACTCTGTAACTGACAACATCTGTAGCTGACAACAACAGCTACCTATAGACACCTAACAGGCACTATGCCACCTTTGGCTGGCCCGCCCTGCTTCTGCTCTCGGCTGTTCTTTGTCTGGTTTGCCCCACAAGCTGACGGAATAGATGGACAAAGGGGCCGGATAGTACCCCCACGAGTGCCGCCAGCAGAAGGTCTCTACCCACACAATAGGGTTCAACAGCAAACCAAGCGCCAGCTCAAACTATATCACTGGCTTGACGTTTGCTAGTCATCCTCAACAATTTAGGAGACCCCTATGGAAGTTTCTACCTTTGAACTACTGGTTAAGCGAATTGCCCCCCCGCCAGCTCTAAACAGCGTGGCTCGGCGGGTTGTTCAAGGCTATTTTTTGACCATTTCTAACCTTGAAAACAAAGGCTTTCGCTATACCTTAGATTTTCACATTAGCCGCCCAAATCCGCCAGATCCAGATCGCACCCTATTGGGTAAAGCCGTTGTGCTGCTAGATGTGGCCGGGGCCAATCAGCCTTTGACCCTGTCACCGACAGCGGCCACTGTGAAAACAACGCGCTTCTCGACCAGCTTCCGGCTAGAAGCAAAGCAAACAGCCTCTTTGCAGCTACTGCCTAATATCAACGATCCAGCTTTGCTGTCGAATCCTAACCCTGACTTGGAGGTGCGAGGATTTGTGCGGCTGCGATTGCCAGCGGTTGCTAGCGGTATTGGCATCGTACAGCGTGTTTCGCAGAGCGATCGCCCCGTTAAAGTGCTGCTCAACCCCGAGATTCGTGGCACCTTCTTGCCAAATAACTTCCCTGGCGGCGATGGTGATTTTGATCAAATCAACTATCCGCTAGCGCTAGCAAGCGGCAAAGGGCTTAACGAGATTGGGCCAGAACCAGGTGGGCCGATTATCACACTGCCACCCAATCGCATTCCAGAGTTAATCCAGCAGCTGCCGTTGAGGGAGCGTTCAGCTATTGACTTTGATGCGCTAGACGAAGAAGAGCGTAGTGCTGTTCTAATTGAGGTGCTCGGCCAGGTTGAACCCACTCAGAACAACATGCAGAATATCAGTGACGTACTCTCGAAGCTGAACATTCCTATCGCGATGCAGCTTGTGCAGTCGTAGGCTGCCCTAAAGACAACCGGAGCTACTGCTGTGGCGGTAGCTCCCCTGCACTGTATTTAAAGGCATAGATCTCATGACTCAACCTAACTTTCAGCCAATCTCTTTTAGCTGGGTGGCGCTACATCCAGAGCCTAAAGGCGTTGTTCAATTTATTGGTGGGGCGTTTTTTGGTACTTTCCCTACCCTGTTTTATCAACACCTCCTGCAAACGCTATATCAAGAGGGCTATACCCTGGTAGCCCTGCCCTTTCGATTTTCGCTGCGCCATTGGCAGATTGCCTACAGCCTTTTAGAAGAGCAGTATCAGCTACGGCAGATATTGCCTGATTTGGCAAAACACCGAGGCTATGACGCCTGCCTATACCGAAAGGCTTCTAGCTACCAGTGGCTAGGTCATAGTCTGGGTTGTAAATACATTGCTTTGCTAGAACTCTTCAGCGGCGATGAGGAATCTGTTGCAGCGGCTTTGCCTCAACACCTATTAAATATCTATCGAAGTAGCCCAGGTATTTGGAACCAAGGGTCAATCTTGCTTGCACCTGATATTAGTGACTTGGAAAGTGCCATTCCTATTCAGTTCTTAGTGACATGGCTCAAACAGCTACATATCCGCGTCCAGCCTGACCGCCAGCAAACCCTAAATCTCATTCATCAAAGCGCTCTGTTTAACTTAACCGCCATGATGTCGTTTGATCGAGATACGGTAGCGGGTAGCCTTAGCGACAGCAGTTCAGATGTGAGCGATGTAAAGTGGCTATCTCAGTACCTTCAAACCAAATCTGCACCTATTCAAGAGCTATCTGGCAAGCATTTAGAGCCCCTTGGCTGGCGCATCGGTCGCTATATTACCGATTTCAATCCATTTGACAAATTCATCAAGCCGCTTTGTCAGTGGCAGGTTGCTAACGTAGCTATTGAATTCCTACAAACTCTACAGTCGATACCCGCAGAGAATCCAACAAATTTACAGCCCTTACAGATAGTCAGTTTAGCTGAAGCAACAGCAGAATTGAAGTCTCCTATCAGCCTCACAAACTAACGCAGCTAAGTTAATTCCGAACGGCTCCTAATGCGATCGCTCTAAAGCCAGTTCCATATTGGATCATCGGCGATTCTTTGAAGTGCTACACTCACTCTTTCTATCTCTTTTAGTTGGTTTCGCCGAATGATTCGGTTCTCCCAGTCTGCTTTATCGTCTGAACCGTTAAAAGTGCGAGTTTTTGCTTTTCCTCGCTTGCCGACGAATATGGCTTTTCGAGACCTAAGGCGCTTATAAACTTGATTCGACTCGCCGCCTGGATAATGCGTATCTATAGTGACACCCTCGGGCGCGATCGCGCCAAGCTCTCTGATAGCTTCTGCTGCTTGGTTTAGTTGCTTAATAGCCTGGGTGATTTCGTCCATAGCTCTACGTTTATTAGTATATAAGCGTTTACTATACACTTTTTGGTGATTGGTGGCAAATATAAACACCAATCACCAAAATGTCCTCTGGAGCAGGTTATGGCTAAGCTTCCCCGCCGCCGCCGCCGCCGCCGATATAAGGAGCTGATGTCGGCGCACGGCTATCTATCCTTGTTTAGCAAAGGCTGCCATACCTGAAGGGCGGCTTCACCATTTCCACGGGTGATAAGAAAGCGGTTATCGGGGCTAAAGCTGCCGCTCTCGACGCCGGGTATAATCGTTTGGCGGGTGCCTGTTGCCACTCTGCGCAAATCCAAGCCAAAAGCAGACTGGCCAAAGGCGGGCGAGGTCAGCGGGACAGCAAAGGTTTGACCGTCGGGACTAAAAATAATGGGCTGCTGGGTGGCCACCGCATTAGCCGTATCAACCGGAATAGGGGCGTTACCGGAGGACAAGGAGACTGAGCGATCGCGCAAAAAAGTGCTGAGATTCCAAAATACAACAGACTGGTCGCTATAGCGGCTCACAAACGTTTTCCCGTCGAGGCTAAAAGCAAGCGCCTGAACGACGGGGGTGAACTGCCGAGGCACGGTGATGTATCTGGCCCCATTGCTAGCATTCCACATTCTAATTTGGTTGTCGGTACCCAGGGTGGCCAGCAGGCGACTGTCGGGGCTAAAGGCCATAGAAAGCGGCAGAGAGGGGCCGTAGGTTGCTTGATTTTGGGCGGTGGTGCTAACGGCAACCTTCAGCAGTTGGCCCGTGCCTAAATTCCAAAGCTGAATGGTGCGATTAGTGGCAACGGCCAGTCGCTGATTGTCTGGGCTAATTTGAACTGACTGAAGCGTAGGCTGCGATTCCCCTGCGGTTAAGCGCAGGGTTTGCAACAGTTTGCCAGTGGTGGCGTCCCATACTTTAAGAACACTATCGCCGCCACTAACAATAGTTTTGCCATCACTGCTCAGCGCGATCGCCCTTACCCCTTCAGAATGCGCCATCCAGCTCCGCAACGATTTTCCCTGAGCAGTCTCCCACACCTGAATGCGCCCATTGGAAAGGCCCGCAAAAATCTGCTGGCTGCTGTTGCTAAAGGCGATCGCGGTTGCTTCATAAGCGCTATTCGCGTCTTGTGCTGGCTTAAGTAGCGTAATTCGACGGGTGCCATTTTCTAAATTCCATAGCGCTAGCGCAGTGTCGCGAGATCGGCGAAAGGAATAGTGGCTGGCGACGGCAAGCGTTTTGCTATCGGGGCTAATAGCCTGAAGGGTGGCGCGAGGGGAGCCTTCGGGGTAGCGTCGCGGATACAGCGCCGCGAGATTGATGTTGTATAGAAGCTGGGGCGATCGCCAGGTTTGAGCGCTTACAGCGGGCGTATCTAAAGCGACCTGTACCCGATCAAATAGCTGAGGCAGGTATATATAAAAGCGTTCGTTCCGTAGCTGCATGGCATCGGTTGTGCAGCTCCCACAGCCTTCAGCCGCGCCTGCTAAAACCGCCTGCACCGCTGCATCTGACACGCCTGCCCAGGGTAAATGGCCGATGGGTGCTAGCCCAGAATAGTTAAGTTCAGACTCGTTGAGCCAGTCGCTGCTGATAAAGTCATTTTCGGCGCGTGGGGCCGCGAGCTTCCAGCCAACGCGATCGCGAAACGAATTCACCGCCGCCTCTAAATCATTAGGATGCGCCTCACGAGCCGCCTGCCAAAGCTTTGCCTGCACGCTAAGGCCAAACCTGCCGTCGCTAGCGGTAAGCCAAGCTTGGTCAATGGCCCGAATCAAATCAAGCGGAATCGTTACTACCTCAGATGAGAGTAACCGCCGAGTCTCCTCGTCGGCCAGCGCCCAATTTTTAGCCGCGAGCTGCTGCTGAAGCGGCTGTATGTTTACTCCTGCCACGGTTGTATCTGTTGAATTGGGGTTTTCTTGAGCTGTTGTTCCCGGTTCCAAAAGATTAACAATCTCGGTTTTATCCAGCCGTTGAGCAATATCTAAGGCAGTTTCTCCCTGATTGTCTTTAATCTGGGTATCAACAGAATGCTGTAAAAATAGGCTCACCAGCTCCGCACCAAAGAAGCTTTGTTCTTCTAGCACGGCCTGATGCAGTGCGGTTCTACCCTGATTATCTTGGATCGCTAAATCTGCATCTACCGTCACCAACAGCTTAGCCACCTCAATATTGGCATCAAACAAAGGCGTCTTGCCTTCATTATCTTGTAAATTTACCTGCGCGCCATTCTCTAACAGCAATCTCACCAGCGGCACATCAAACCGATGCCGATGCAGCGGCGTTTGTCCTTCACGGTTACGCAGGTTAATATCTGCCCCTTGGTCAATCAATAGCTGTAGCACCGCCGGGGTCAGGCCACTGACATGAATAACTGCGCCTTCCTGGTTCTGCAAAGTGATGTCCGCGCCTGCTTGAAGCAGCCTTTGTGCCAATGCAGGATTTGCGATCGCATAGTGCAAAGGCGTGGAACCCTCGTTTGTTTGGGCGTTCACGTCAGCGCCGTTGCGGATGAGCAAGTCAGCAATTTTAACGCTTTGGGCCGATCCATACTGTCCATACTGATTGTGTAAAGGGGTTGTTCCATGTCGGTTACGAGCGTTTACCTGCGCCCCTCTTGCGATGAGCGATCGCGCATTCTCCATCGACGACCCAACATGGTGCAAAGGCGTATCTCCCCCGCTGTCTTGGGCATTCACATTTACCCCTTTTTCGATTAGCCGCTGGGCCAGCGCCGCGTCTGAACTCAGCAAAGAGTTGAGCGGCAGCAGTTGAAGATATCCGTTCATGTTGCAAAGCTGATTGAGGTCGCCCCCTCGATCAATCGCTGCGGCTAGGTCATTCCTCGAAGGGCTAGACTGCCCTTTAAAGACCTCACAAAAAGGAGAGACTGCATCAGCGGCTTCATGGGAGGGTTCTGCCTGGGCTAAGCCGGACTTAGGCAAGCAAATCGCCATTGCGAGTGTGAGAGTGCTAGCAGCGGCCATCAGACTGAAAACAGTGCCTTTACGGGCAAAACACTTGAATAACACAAAAGACAGTCTAGCCATGACACAAGCCTACCAATACCGTTTAGGCAGCAATAAAGAGATCAAAACACACGGAAGTAAAATCAGTCTGAATTCAGCATAGGTCAATTAACCAGCGCTGTAGACCACTTTCATCAGTGGTTAGATAAAGCTTTGGACTAAAGTATCGTTTCAGCGCAGATTCTCTGTCGTATTATTTACCAGTATTCGTCCTGCTAACGGCCTATAGCGACCTAACAATATCAGCTTGATCGTAAACGGCATGGTCAAGATTGACGGCTTTTATCGTAATGCGATCGCGATAAACATCAACCGCAGTGAACCCTAGCTGAGTGCTAGCATGAGCCGTCCAATCAGATTTTGAAACTTGGCGAAGCTTGGCACCGTTGCCCGACGTAATATAGACGGTGCCGTCAATTGATTCTGTTCTTTCGTAGTTATGATCGTGACCATTCATATAAAGCTGCACGCCATACTCTTTAAAAATAGGTGCCAAATCTTTCGCTAAGTCGCGATTAGAACCATGAGCCCCTGATGAATAGACGGGATGATGGGCAAAAACAATTTTCCAGGGGGCAGGCGATCGCTTTAGCTCTGTCTTTAGCCACTGTAGCTGAGTATCCCACGCGATCGCGCGATGCCTGCGCCCAGCGTCATCTATTTGATTGGTATCTAAAGCAAAAAATTGAACAGACTGCCGCACAAAGGTATAGTACCTTGCAGACATGTTATAGCCAGCGTAAGCAATTTCATCTTCTCCCTGGTTCGTTTGAACATCGTGGTTGCCTAACACCGCGTGAAACTTAACGCCATGGCTTAGCAAGCTCGCATAGGGCCGCTCAAACACCTGATGGATTCTCTTTATTTCACCACTCTCATAAATATTATCGCCCGTGAGTAGCGCCGTTGAAAAAGGAGATAGCGATCGCCATCGGTTCATAGATTGAGCGACAGCGTACTGCCTGCGATCGCCAGTGCCCACATCGCCCACGGCTATAAAGCGAAAAGCCGAATCACTCGCATCCGGGGCGATCTCATTTTTTGCCTGAGCCCCTTTTTGATCGGTAGTCTCTAGCGATTTTAAGGATTCTAGATTAGTTTGAGCACATCTAACGCTCAGCGGTATGGCCGTCAGACAGCACAGGCCATAGGAAATTAGCTCTCGGCGCTTCAATGGTTATACCCGTTGTTTTAAGTCTACTATAAGAC
>JBARVS010000019.1:0-24702 GCA_049646385.1 Phormidesmis sp.
GTTCAAGAGGGTTATGTCAAGATTTGTTCGCCAACACTATAGCCGCTAATGGTAAAAATAGCGGACTTTTATTTGAGGTGAAGCCAAAGAAAGTAACTGCTAGCGTACGTCTTAGCCATCTTTGGGCAGTTAAGCGCATGAAAAATAAGCTATGCAAACGGTTACAATTTACAAAGCGACGCAAAAAGGGAAAGCGGCAGCGGCGGGCGGGTATCTTTCTTCTCAACATCTGGCCTGCTGGATCATTCAGCGAAGGTTGGGGTCTAAAGCGGTTGCAGAAGTGCTAAAAAGTGTTGCACCTGTAAGAGAAGACGATAGCTTGATTGAGCATGTGCTGAAAGTGTTAGCTGCGCATGACGTAGCCTACGCCGCGCACCGTTTGAATTAAGCGGCTTTCGCTATCAGCTTCGAGCTTGAGCCGTAGGTAGCGAATGTAGACTTCAATAATGTTAGAGTCGCCCATAAAGTCGTAGCCCCATACTTCTTCGAGAATGCGATCGCGCGATAAGACCTGTCTGGGATGCGAGATTAAATAGTCCAACAAATCAAACTCTTTGGCGGTGAGGTCGATGGCGCGATCGCCCCGGCTCACTTCTCTAGTTTTGCGGCTTAGCACCAAATCAGCAAACTGAAAGGCTTCTGGATCATCTGGCTGATTGCGCCGCAGGTGAGCCCGCACTCGCGCCAGCAGCTCTTCAATGCTAAAAGGCTTGAGCACATAGTCATCGGCTCCGGCATCGAGCCCAGCAACTCTATCTTCAATCCCGTCTTTAGCCGTGAGCAAAATCACTGGCATCATTGCGCCCGTTGCTCGCAGCCGCCGGCACACTTCTACGCCCGTGAGCCCCGGCATCATCCAATCTAACAGCACCAAATCGGGCTCGGTGTCGCGAGCGGCCATGAGTCCGCTGAGGCCGTCATTTGCCACGGTAACCTCGTAGCCTTCATATCCCAACTCTAGCTGAACAAACTTAGCCAGCTTCTCTTCATCTTCTACGACTAAAATACGCGCTGCTTTCTCAGACATAGATTCCTTTTGTACAGCTAAGAGAAAAGTTTAGGTTGGCAGGCTCACTGTAAATACGCTGCCTTCGCCCAGCTTGGAGTGCACCTTTAGACTACCGTTCATGCCCTCGACTAAAGTTTTAACAATTGATAAGCCCAGGCCCGTGCCGCCCGTCACGCGCGAACGATCTTCATTTACCCGGTAAAAGGGCTCAAATACTTTGGTGAGGTCGGCCATGGGGATGCCGCGTCCTTTGTCTTTAATTTCTATGTAGGCGCGATCGCCCAACTGCTTTACGCTCACCTCAATGGGCTGGTCATCATTGGAATACTTCATAGCGTTGTCAATTAGATTAATCAGCACCTGCTTAAGCCGATTGCGATCTGCTAACGCTTGGACGGGCTGCAGGTTGGGTAGGATGCGATCGCTCACATACTGACTCATTTCTAACACCTCACTAACTATCAATTGCAGGGGCTCGCGCTCAATTTGAAACCGCATGTGCCCGCCATCTGCCCGCGCTAAATCTAGCAGATCTTGCAGCAGCCGAATCGTTCTATCGGCTTCATCTGCCGCAATTTCCAAGCCCTCGCGCTGCGGAGCAGTTAGGTTGCCGCTGCGCCTCAGCGTACTTTGTAAATAGCCATGCACCAGCGTCAGCGGCGTCCGCAGCTCGTGAGAAACATCGCTAACAAATCGGCGCTGCTGATCCCAGGCGGCTGACAGCCGAGAAATCATCATGTTGCAGGTTTGCGCCAAATCCTGCACTTCGGTGGGGGCGCGGTCAAACTCTAGCTGGGTGCCAGCCAAGTTATCAGCCGAAATATTCGCAGCTAGGCGGTTCATTTTATGAATGGGCCTCATTGAGCGGCGCACGTAAAGGGAGGTGGCGATCGCCCCTACCCCAATCGCTAACAAGCTAGAGAGGGCCAGCGTTCGAGTAATTCGCGTCAGGCTCTCTCTATCTTCTGTGATATCGTTCACGACATACAAGACGCCCACTGTTTTTCCCTGTACCACTAGCGAGTTAGAACAGGTGACCAAACTACGATTTTGCAAACGCACCACGTCTGAGCCCAGGGCTTTGCTTTGCGTAATAGCCAGCAGCTCGCTAGCAAAACCGTTGGCCTGCCAAGATCCCATTGTCAACGTTTGGGACTGCGCTAAAACTTTGCCGTCAGGCGCAATCACCCAAATCGCTACGTCCGGCTGCTCGCGATATTCAATTGCCATCGCGATCGCCTGAGTCACGGCTTTTGTTCTCTCATACAAATCCACATCCTCGCCCAGGCGATCGGCGATGACCAGCGCGTTTCCCTTATGATTTTCAACTAGCAGCTGTCGCATTCGTAAATTAATCCAGCCCGTGAACCCGCCAATGCTCACAACAGAGGCCAGCACCATGCCAACGGTCAGCCTAAACTGAATAGAATTGGGATCGATGACGGATTTCATACGACGGGGCTGCATAAGTGAGGTAGGCAGATGGCGAAAGCCACGAGCTGTGTTACTTTCTACCTTACGGGCTTAGCCTGAGAAAACGCTGATTTATTTCTAAGCAAAAACTCAGCAACGTCGTTTTTAATAGCCTTGAAACACTTAAGCTTTTCAAAACGAGCCTACAATTCTTTATTTCTTCTCCAATTTTCATGGTTCAGTCATCTCCCTTGGCCCCCGCTCAAACAGTTTCTACCATTACGCCTTTTGGCCAAAAGCTAGGCGCGCCCCTCAACAAGCAGCCGATTAGCGTCTTGCAAATAAACTTAGGTCGCCGCTGCAACCTAAGCTGTAGCCATTGCCACGTAGAGGCGGGGCCGCATCGCACCGAAGAGCTTTCAGCCCAAGCGTGCGAGCAGCTTATCGAAGTTATTAACCGCTTTGAGCAAATTAAAACAGTCGATTTAACAGGCGGTGCCCCCGAAATGAACTATGGCTTTCGCCCGCTGGTAGAAGCGGCCAGGGCTAAGGGCAAATCGGTCATCGTGCGCTCTAATCTGACGATTTTCTTTGAAGCAGGCTACGAAGACCTACCCGAATATTTTGCTGAGCATCAGCTACACGTGGTAGCCTCCTTGCCCTGCTACTTAGAAAATAATGTTGATGCCATGCGTGGCAAAGGCGTTTACAACGATTCAGTTCATGCCATTCAGATGCTCAATGCGCTGGGCTATGGGCGCGATCGCAATCTCACATTAGATTTAGTATACAACCCACCTATTCCTGACAACACAAGCTTTTCACTAACGCCCGATCAGGCAAAACTACAAGCAGACTACAGCGCCTACTTAAGCGAACACTTTGGCATTGTTTTTAACCATCTTTTCACAATCACCAACCTGCCGATTGGCCGCACCAAGTTTCACTTGCAGCATCGACAGCTGCATCAGCCCTATCTCAAGTTTTTAGAGTCTCATCACAATGCTAGTACAGTCGAGCATTTGATGTGTCGCAATGAGCTGTCTGTTGATTATCTGGGCAATGTGTATGACTGTGATTTTAACCAAATGGAGAGTTTGCCAGCTCGCACGCCCGATGGCAGCACGCTAACGGTTTCTAAGCTGCTAGCGGCTGGCTCTTTAGATGTAATAGAACAGATTGCCACACGTCCCTACTGCTATGGCTGCACCGCTGGCAGTGGTTCTAGCTGCGGAGGCGCTTTGCTGTAGTTCAGTTCTTTATTTGTCCTTTATTTATAGAGCCATTGGTATGTTGCCATCTCGTTTTTTAAGAATGAAGTCACTGCGGCGGGTCATTAAGCTTATGTTGTTTTCTGGGTTGGGTGGATTGCTTTTAGCCACAGGCCCAGCCCTTGCGCAATCTGCTTTTGAGGCACCTTCTGGGTCACTTTCAATTTTTGCTCAGCTGCAAATGCAGCTTGTGAATTTGGTGGAATGGATTAATGGACTAGGCGCGATCGCGCCCATCGTTTTCATCCTTGCCTATATCGCTATCACAGTCGCCTTTCTCCCTGCTTCGGTCGTCACATTAGGCGCAGGCTTTGTCTTTGGCGTGGTCAAAGGGTCTATTTTAGTTTTCATTGGCGCTATGCTCGGCGCGACGGCGGCTTTTTTGATAGGTCGATTTGTCGCTCGCGACTGGATTGCCAAAAAAGTGGCGGACAATCGCTTTTTCAATTCGTTGGACAATGCGATCGCCGAAGCCGGTCTTAAGCTGATTTTTCTCATCCGCCTATCACCCGCTTTCCCTTTTAATCTGTTGAACTACGCGCTTGGTCTTACCAAAGTCTCTTTAAAGGATTACATCATTGGCACAACAGGCATTATCCCTGGCACGATTATGTATGTTTATTTAGGCTCGCTAATTGGCGATATTGCGACATTGGGCACAGGCGAAACCCCTTCTAATCCAACAGTTAGCTGGATTATCAAGATTCTTATTTTTGTCACCGTCGTGGTTATTTCGCTCTACATTGCCAAAATTGCTCGCAAGGCGCTTAAAGAGGCTGTGCCCGAGGCCGAAGCGCCCGCTACGGATATTGCCTGATGTTCGGCAAACTGTTTGGCGGGCGAAAATTTTGGCTCTTTTTCATGGCCGCAGCCCTGCTAACAGTGGGGGGAAGCCTAGTGGGTTGGCGCTCTCTTGCCCTGTTGTTCGACCACGAGAGCCTCGTTGAGTTTTTCTCTCGAACAGATGAGCAAAGCTCTGTTAACGCCGCGCTGGGTGTAGGTCTGTTTCTCGTTGCTCATGTCGTTGCCAATGCCATCGGCATACCGGGTACCGTGCTGGTTGTTGTTGGTGGCGCGGTATATGGCCTGTGGTGGGGAGCGCTCTGCTCTGTGGTGGGGGCAACTATGGGCGCGGTTGTTGCATTTTGGCTGGCTCGATATCTGCTTCACGACTGGTTTCAAAAGCGGTTTTCTCACAGCGCCTTGCTTAAAAAGCTGAACAAAATGCTGTGTAAAGAGGGGCTCAGCTGCATCTTGCTTGTCCGATTTTCGCCGATCTCTCCTTTTAACGTCGTGAATTTTGCGCTGGGCCTCACGCCAGTCAGCGTCAGATCCTATGCGCTCGGTACGCTGATTGGCATTATTCCTGGAACGCTGGCCTATACCTGGCTAGGGGTGACTGGCTCTGAGGCGATCGCTAGCGGCAACTGGCTTCCCCTGTGCTGCTGTTTACTGCTGCTGATGCTGCTCTCATCGATGCCGATTGTGATTCGCCAGCGCTCATCCAAAGCGCGTCAGAGACGCTGACGCTCATCTTGCGACAAACCACTTAGTGCCGCAGCAGTCAATTGCTACAGTCAATTGCTACAGTCAATTGCTAAAACAGTAAGCTAAAGTTGCTGAGTTAGCTGTGAGTAATCCATTGGGAGATCTGAGTTTTTCAGATGTCTATTTTGGAGTGTCTAGAGGAAAGAAGAGGAGTAGCTAGGTGAAAGAACGTCATAACCCTCAGCGGATTGCTCGGCTGGTGATCGGGGCTGTTTTGAGCTTCACGGTGGCGATCGCCCTGCCCTTTATCGTTGCGCAAATCTCATTTCCTAACAGTCTTGCCGTCAGTGATGAATCTGCCCCGGTCGTCGTCGATAACCGCACCGTTTTTCGGGTTAGCAACGCGGCTTCGGTCTCTAGCGCAGCGGCCCGCGCCCAAACTATCAGCAAAAACCTTCAGCAGTTTGCCCAAGCGGGAGAAGAACCCAAAATTGACGTCGCCGCTTCTGACTCAGAAAATTTAGCAACCGTCAGGCTGGGCTTTCCTACGCTAGAAGATCCTACCCAGCAGTATGAGTTCACCGTCACCCCTGACGACACCACTAATACGTTTATTCCCCCTATTACTCAAGCGCGTGAATGGGCTACGCAGCTAGAAAAAACCTTTGCTCAGGCAAGCGAACAGCGAGAGTCCGGTTACATTCAGCGACACCTATGGCAAATTCCGGTGGTGCCTTTTTTCGCGGCGATCGCCCACTGGCTCGCTGGCATATTGTGGCGAGACTACCTAGCTCAGTTTTTACGTTCTGCGGCAATGGATAGTGAGCCAAAACCAGGAAAGAGCGAACAGTTCACTACCGTTAACATTTTTCTTAACGCTACGCTTTTTCTACTGCGATTAGGCATTTGGATTGGTGCACTGCTGTACGTTACCAACCTATTTCCTAGAACCCGACAAATCAGCTATCAGGTAATCTCTCAGCTCACCGAAACCTTTACTAACGACAGCATTCCACTGGGCAGCGCGCCCGTGTCAATTTTAGACTTGTTTAGAGTGCTGGCCTTGGTTTTGCTAGTAGCGATCGCCGCTCGCATCACCGCCAACTTAATCAAGCGCAAAGTGCTGCAAGAAACTGGCATCAATCGAGGCGTGCAAGAGGCCATTTCCATCTTGCTGCACTACAGCTTGATGTTTGTTGGCGCTATTGTCGTGCTCCAAGCGTCAGGCATTAACCTCAGCTCGCTTACTATTCTCGCTAGCGCACTCGGCGTCGGCGCAGGCTTGGGCTTACAAAACATTGTTAAAGATATTGGCAGCGGCTTGGTGTTAGTGTTTGAGCGGCCCGTTCAGGTGGGCGAATTTGTCCAAATCGGCGAGCAAATGGGCACCGTCGAGCGCATTGGTGCCCGCTCTACCGAAATTCGCACCGTCGATCAGGTGTCGGTCATTGTGCCAAACTCTCAGTTTTTAGAAAACGAAGTCGTTAACTGGAGCCATCGCAACCCCATTTCTCGCATTCGCATTCCGATTGGCGTCAGCTATAAAGCCGACCCCGAGATAGTTCGCCAGCTGCTGCTGCGCGTGGGCAACGCACATCCAGAAGTCCTAGCAACGCCGCTCACTATCGTGCTCTTTTGCGGCTTTGGCGAGAGCGCCTTACAGTTCGAGCTGCTCGTGTGGATAGCGCAGCCCTCGCACCAGTTCGTCATTACCAGCGATCTGCGTTTTATGCTCAGCAAAGCCCTTCATGAAGCGGGTATCAGCATTCCCTATCCGCAACGCGATGTCCATGTCGTGTGGGATAACGCACCCCTACAGCCAAAGCCGCAGCATGAAGAGTCTTAGGCCAAAAAAGCCGCAATTCAAAAGATAAAGTGAAGTACAGCTGTGGCTGCCAACAAAGGCAGTAGCATTACAGAGATAGCTGTATATTATTTATCCATAGCGAAAGTATCTATACTTACGTTATAGCAAGCTCAGCTACCGTCACGGGTGTTTCCATCAGTTCTCATTTTAGCTGCTAACGACTGCTCTACCACCAGAGAAGGATATACCCTCATGCCCGCTTTTTTGCCCATTATTGCGATCGCTGCTGTGTTTGTATTCATTAGCACACACGCCGCCTCTTCGCCTAAAAAAGAAAAGAAAAAATCTTCTGCTGACGAACTCGTACAGGCGCTCGAAAAGGTCATTAAAGAGTCTAGCGGGGCTAAAAGCGACAAAGACAAATAGGTGCAGCCTAGCTTTGCAAAAATATCCTCAGCGTCAAAGCTCAGCTTAAAATATTTGCTGAAAGTATAGCTAGCCTGAGGATCCAAGATTTGCGGACTGCTGGCTAGCGATTTTCTGATGTGATGGCGGCTTTTAGCTGAGTGCAAAATTCGCCGACCGCAGCAAGCCCTGCTTCAGGGGTGCCTTCGGCTAGGCGTTTAACAATCGCGCTGCCCACAATCACGCCATCTGCGCCCCAGTCTTTTAGCTGCTTGGCCTGAGTTGGCTCAGATACGCCAAAGCCAACGCCAATGGGCTTATTAGTGGCCTTGTGCAAGTCAGCTAGCAAGCCTTCTACGCGGTTAGCAATTTCCTGCCTGACGCCCGTGACGCCCGTGACGCTCACTAAATATACAAAGCCTTGCGATCGCTCTACAATTCTCACAATCCGCTCTTCTGGCGAGGTGGGTGCTACCAGCAAAATCACCGCAATGCCAACAGTCGCCGCTGCCGCTAGCAGGCTATCCATTTCTTCTAGCGGCAGGTCAGGCACCACCAACCCCCTTGCGCCCGCTGCGTAAATGTCTTTTAAAAAGGTCTCTACGCCACGGTTTAGCACCGGGTTGTAGTAGGTAAATAAAATAATGGGCGCTGAAAGCTTTGGGCTTACGGTTTTAACCAGATCAAGCACGGCTTCTAGCGTGGTGCCTTTTTTGAGCGATCGCGTCGCCGCCGCCTGAATAGTTGGCCCATCCGCCAGCGGATCGGCATAAGGCACACCCAGCTCAATCAAGTCAGCGCCATTGCGATCTAGCACCTGCAACGCCTCAGCCGTCGTCTGCATATCAGGGTCGCCCGCCGTAATAAACGGAATCAAAGCGCATTCACCCGCCGCCCGCAAGCGCTCGAACTGTTCAGCAACAGATATTTTCTCAGGCACCATAAAAACTTACCGGAATGCATTTCACCGGCCTCTTCACAACACAAACAGATACTGTGACTACTCCCATGCTAAGCCAAGCTATAGCGTGGGCTTCCCTGGCTCGCACCAGGGCATTTCTGCTTCACGCGGTCTTGCCTAGGCTGAGTTGTCTCGGCCCCCGACAGATCCCATCCACAGACAGTTTGAACACCCCATTGGCCACGGGCATTGATGACTTGAGCAGCGGCAATATCACGGGGCTTGATTGACCCACATTCATGACAATGACTGACACGCACACTCAAATCCTTCTTGACTTTGGCCCCACAGTCGGGGCACTCCTGAGAGCTGCCGTAGGCGTCCACCTTGCCGTAGTAAACACCGCGCTTGAAGCACACCCACGGCAGCACCTGATTGACGAACTGGCCCAGCCCAGCATCGAGCGTATGCTTACCCAAAAAGCCCTTCGCCATCACCCTAAAATCCAAGTCTTCGACAAAGATGCTCTGAGCACTATCACACAGCTTATGCGCCAGCTTGAACTGCCAGTCCAAACGAACAGCGGCAATCTGTTCATGCACTCTGCCTATCTTCTTTCTGAGTTTGGCCAGATTATTAGAGCGCGGTTGCTTTCCCTTCAGTCGTCGTTGCAGCAATTCAAGCTTCCTTTGCAACTGACCAAAAAAGCGCGGGCGTCCCACCTGCAAACCATCCGAAGTAGACAAGAAATATTCAAGCCCAACATCTATACCAATGCTGTGGCCATGCGGCGCTACATCTGGAATAGAGACATCAGCTTGCAAACAGAGCGTGGCATACCAGCCACTATGTTTACGAACAATACGTACTGTTTTGACTGCAAACCCATCAGGGATAGACCGATGCAGCACAATTGGCATCATTCCCAGCTTCGGCAGCTTGATTTGATGGCCTTCAATCGGGCTTGCTTTGAACTGCGGGAACAAAAAAGAGCGGTATTGACCAAACTTCTTGAACCGAGGGAACCCGTGCCCGCGCTCTTTGCGAGCCGCAAACGCCGCCTCCACCCGACCGATAACGTCTTGCAGAACCTGCGACTGTACATCTTTAAGATGCGGGAACCGTCGCTTTGCAGCGGTCAACGCCTTCTTTTGAACATAGTAGTTGGGGTAAGGCGCATGGGCTGGAATGATGTATTCACCAGCCAAAGAACAACTATTGATCGGGCACCGCCTAGACTTGAGCCAATCTTTGCGCTCACCTAGCGCGTAATTGTAAACGCCCAGGCAAGCATCAAGCCAAGAAACCATACGGGCTTCTTGCTCAAGTGACGGATAGATTCGATAGCTGTAGTTCATCGTCAGCATGTCTACATTTTAGCAAAATTAGGAGGGTTGTATGTGTTCCCTAAATAAAGATGGAAGCGAGATTGTTCGCAAAGCTCACCTGCCTTTCACCCCACGCCAAATCATGGATTATGGCGTGGGGTGAAAGGCGACCTAGCTAAAAACTATATCTCTAAAGCTACAGGCAACAGTCTCACGCCGCCGAGTCAGCGGACTCTTTTTCTGACGAAGCGGTTTTGGCTGCTGCTGACGCCTGTTGAGCAAGCGCCTGCCGCTCCTGCTCCACCTCTGCTTGAAGCTGCGCAATTTCCTCTGGGCTCATTTCCTCTAGCCGCTTTTGCAGCACGGCCTCTTCATAGTCTTCTAGCTGCTGGTAATAAGTCATTTTCTTACCTAGCGCCCTAGCCACGTAGGTGGCCGTCCAACCCAGCAGACCAATTACAAACACAACCTGGCTCCAAATGCCTGCCGATAGGCCATCTAGCCCCGCCCAGGAAAACGCTAAATACAGCAAGCCGCCTGCAGTGAAAACGCCGACACCAATTCCAATTACGTCAATACGTCGCATTTTTTCGTTCCATTGTTTTAAACCTCGCGGCGCTTAGGTCGAAAGTTCAAAAACGGGCTAAGCACCAACATGCCAGGAAAAAATACCAGCGTTAGGCCATATAGACACAATCGTTCGATAGAGCCCATTATGTTGAATCGCAGCTTAATGTAGTACATCAGCATCAGCGGCACCACTACCAAATAAAGCCCACCCAAAATGGCATAGGTTGCCAAGCCAAGCAGCGTAGAAGTTTCAAGCGCAGGAAAATTCATGAGTCATCCACCAGGACAGTTGCTCTATATATAGTAAGACCTCAAGCTGCGGTTTTTTAGGGAAACGCTGTGCGCAGCGGCATCTTTTGGTAAATATCTCCTGATCTATCTGCTGGGTTGGTTGCATATAGGCCCGCTTGGTGGTCAAATAGTTGTCTGTGAGTGACACCTAGTCATATCGATGGAACTCACCAGGGGGCGTGGCGGAATGGTAGACGCTGCGGATTTAAAATCCGTTGACTGTTAAAAGTCGTGAGGGTTCAAGTCCCTCCGCCCCCATTGGTTTTTCATCTAACTAGCTCAATCAGATACGACTAGATATGAACTCATCACAGCTTTGTTCGTCTCAAACGACTGGGCAACCAGCAAGCTACATAAAAAATTGACAATGCGGCAAAGCTTCACGCGGCCAGTAAGCATCTAGCAACTACGGCTCCTCTACCCAGTTCAATTTGATGATTCAGTCCGCTCAATCCGAAAATAACCCGGCTAAGGGTACGTTTGAGAAAGTTTTTTCTCAAGCTGAAAAGTTTGACATCTTGAGCGCATATCTAGACAACGAGGCGACTGAGCAAGAGCAAAGCTGGGTAAAGCACTGGCTTTTATCAGATTCGCAGCTTCAGCAGCAGTATCAAAATCAGCTAAAAATTCGCAGTGCGATAAAGGCAGCTTGGCTGAGCAAAGACATCAGTAAATAAGGCTCCCTCTTGCCCACGTCTGCTGCTCTTACGTAGGTGCTAGTCCTTAGAAAGCGCTATAAAGTATCTAGGAGCTTGCTTTTCAGCTTGCACCACCTATACATCTATCCTTCTGCCTTTTCAATTTTCTGCCGAATTTTGTTTAAATCGATGTAGCGATCAGTCACGTTTCTTAGCTCACGGGCAATCATCCCCTCTGTCGAGACAACTGTAATGTGAGTATTTTTAGAGCGCAGCAGTTCAATCGCTCGTTCAAAATCGCCATCGCCGCTGAGCAGCACTACTCGATCATACTGCTCTACGGTGTTGAACATATCCACCACAATTTCTATGTCCAAATTGGCCTTTTGAGAATATCGACCCGACGTATCGTCGTAGTATTCCTTAAGCACTTTAGTGCGCACAGTATAGCCTAGGCTAATGAGCGCATCTCGAAAGCCGCGCTGATCTTGAGAATCTTTAAGCCCGGTATACCAAAAGGCATTGACTAAAGACAGTCCTTCTGATTCTTTGATAAAGTACTCTAGCACTCGTTTAGGATCAAAAAACCAGCCGTTCTTTTGCTGGGCATAAAACATGTTGTTGCCATCTACAAAAATAGACAGTCGGTTAAGCGGATGTGTGGCCATATGAGTTAAATAGTATTTAGACTAAGCGCCTTGTTAATAGTGAAAAGAGGGCTGTCTCCTAAGGCGTTAGGAACTAGACAGTAGCAGGTGATAAATAGAAGGTTAGAAAATGAGGGCACTGATATTAAAGTCAAAGAAATAGAGGGTCTGTCAGCGTGACCTGTCTGTATATAGAATGCCAAACTTAGCGTAAACGTATCAGTTTTAACCTCCCTCAATAGATTTTTCGATGAGTTACAGAGTCAGGGGCCAGCGGATACAGGGATAATTCTTGACTTTTGCTTGACTCCTGATGCTAATTTTTCGCTGCTCCTTCATAGTGCTGACCCGCTGTGGTTAATTCCTGAAGGCGCTGCCAATTAGCGTATATATTTGTAGGGCCGAGCTATAAGGGTAGATAAATGATAGTGAATGACATATCGGCAGCTAATAGCGTTAGCAGATTTGGGTGAACTTAACATATATGCTAAGCGCTAAAGACTAGAATCGAGAGGATATGGACTATACGTAATATGCTTAATTATTATACGCATTTTCTGGAATTGTAGGTGCGATTTGATACAAGCTTAACTGCGCGTTTAATAAGCGCGATGCTCTTTGATGAAAATAAAGCAGTCTTTACGCCGTATTCGGAGAAGATACTCTGTAGAAGATCCAAGTTCTTACGATAGCTATGCCTAAATCCTCTAAAAAATCTAAGTCTGGCGCTGCTCGATCAGGTACGCCTAATGCCGTTACAGCGACACTAACGACCAAAGATCGGATGACGGCTTGGCGTCAGGACGTGGCGAATAAATACTGGCGCTTTTCAATTTCGAGTGTGTGCGTGGCGATCGCAGCCGGGGCAGTTGGTCTTAACTTAGGCATAGTCAACCTGTGGGAAAGACAAACGCAAAGCCTGTACTTTGAGCTAAGAGGGCCAATAACACCGCCTAAAGACATCGTGGTTCTGGCAATTGATGAAGACTCGCTCTCGCAAGGCCAATACTACTCAGAAGATCCTAAACGATACAAATCGCTTCAGCCGATTGAGTCGTGGCCGTGGAAGCGAGAGGCATATGCCAAAGTAATTACGAAGCTGATGGATGCAGGTGCCAAAGCAGTTGCATTAGACGTCACGTTTCCATCACCTAGTTCCTACGGCAAAGCTGATGATGATGCACTTACCGAAGCCCTAAAGCGCTATGGAAATCACGTTGTCTTAGCTGCGAAGTATGACACTATCGACCTTCAGCAGGGCAGCCTATGGCAGGCTTCCTTGCCCCTTGCTGAGTTTCAAGATGCCGGAGCGCATATCGGGATTATCAACTTCCATCTAGAGCCTGACCAGCAGATTCACCGATTGGGCCAAGAGTTTTTAAGAGAGCTAGCCCAGAACGAGACAGACTTTTCAAGCACTTCTGCCACTATCTCAGATGACCAAGATCCGCCGCTTTTAAGCTTTGCTCAAGCCACGTTAGAAGCGGCTGATAAACCGTACGATTCGACTCCTAAGGAAAATATCTTCTTCTATGGGCCGGATGAAACATTTAAGCACATCCCATTTTGGAAAGTGCTGGATGATGATCCATGGCAAAACGAACTTAGCAGTGGCCAGTTTTTTGCAGGCAAGACTGTCATCGTCGGAACAACGTCACAGGTGCATCAAGACTTTCACGGGGCACCTTTTTCAAAAAGCCTGATGTATCCGAGGCCCATGGCTGGGGTAGAAATTTTAGCCAACACAGTGGCAACCTTAGAGAATGGCTTATCACCCACTCGGCTCATCAGAAGCCCTCAGATTAATGCGCTGATAGTTTTAGCGCTAGGTCTAGCGGTTGCTGGACTGATGAACCGCACGCAGAAGCCTTTTAACCGAGCGCTAGTCGCAGCAGGCGGGCTGGGCACCTGGGCGCTAATTAGCTATGGCACTTTTGTGGGCGCTCAGATCATTTTGATTTCGGGAACCCCCATGCTCATGATTTTTAGTATGGGGCTCTTAGACTTTGGCGTATCATTTGGTGCTGATAGGCTCAGACGCAGACAGCTACGGACTTCGCTGGCTCGCTATGCCACGTCTCCGCTGGTGCAAGAAATTATCAGCCAGCAAGACGATTTTCAAGATTTGCTCAATATTAACCGGGCAGATTTGATTGGGATGCTGCTGCGCGATCGCTATCGCATTATGAAAATACTAGGCTCAGGCGGCTTCGGTGAAACCTACCTAGCACAAGATACCCTCCGCCCCGGCAACCCAGTCTGCGTCGTCAAGCAGCTTAAAATCGTCAGCGACAATCCCAATGCCCATCGACTGGCCAGACGGCTATTTGAAGCCGAAGCCGTTGTGCTAGGTCAGCTAGGCGAACATCCTCAAATCCCACGCCTGCTTGCCTACTTTGAAATACAAGAGTCTTTTTACCTCGTGCAAGAGATGGTAGAAGGCAATCTGCTGCGAGGCTTACTCTCTCGCAGTCGGCCCCTCTCTCAGCAGGCAGTTGTTGAGCTGCTGCGTGATTTGCTACCCGTCGTTAGCTTTGTTCACTCCCAAAACGTTATTCATCGCGACATCAAGCCTTCTAACATTATTCGCCGCAGCGCGGACGGCCACTATGTATTAATTGACTTTGGCGCAGTGAAAACTATTTCTACCAAGCTAGCAGGCGCGGCTACCCAGGTCACCTCTACAGTAGGCATTGGCACCCAAGGCTACATGCCCAGCGAGCAATCTGCCGGAATGCCGACCGTTCGCAGCGATATTTACGCGCTAGGAATTACGGCCATTGAAGCGTTAACAGGTCGCCCCCCTCATTCTCTCAAGCGCGGAGACGACGGAGAAATTATTTGGTCTCATACCGTTGAAGACATTTCCCCAGAACTTTCTCGCATCATTAATCAAATGGTACGTTACGACTTCAATAATCGTTATCATTCGGCCCAAAGCGTCATAGATGACCTTGAGCAGCTAGATGTCTCTCAGCTTCCCGATTCGCCAACCACCACCCACTCAAACTTTCAAGCAGCGTCCGAAGCAACGCTAAACCAAGGAACCAGACCAGGCGTCATCGACACTGACTCAGCTCTAGACAGCACAGAAATTCTGCCACCTGACTGGCCCAACGAACTGCAAACCGAGTCGGAAGATTCACCCCCCTCAGAGGACTAGCGCAAGGTATTAAACTAAAAACGCAGTAGGCACTCTATTGACTATTGCAGCCTTCCTATAAAGGTCTTCATAGCAGAATTGGCGATGCTAATTGTTCATGAAACGATCCACAACAAACTGACCTCATAGACTCATAGCAAAATTCGCTCATTTTCAGTCTCAGGTGCGTTCGTCTCTTCATTAGGTGTCTGCCCACCCGTCGTTGGCGCATTTCCACCCGACAAAGCGCCGCCGCCATCCGTTGAACTACCTGCTCCCGGCCTATCCTCTGAAAGATCTACAGGTACATCTAAAGGCTTGAGCACATTTTCTAAAGTGCTTCCGCCAACTTCTGGCTTAAAAGGAACATCGGGGATCGGGTTGACAACCGCTGCGGGTACGGTTGGCGTGGCTACGGGTACATCTACAGAAGGCGTCGTAACTATTCCTGTAGTGCCTTGTGACGGGGGCGCTATGACGTTGCTCGGAGAGGTCGATTCGGTCACGTTAGCAGCTGAGCCACCCGAGCTGGTGTTTGCATTTCCTGTATTTGTAGGGTTGCTAACCGCGTCGTCTCCACTATTTTCATCAGTCTCATCAATCAGCAGAGCCGGATCAGCGCCCGGAGGAAGCTCGCCTGCCGTTCCAGAAAGCGCCCCTGGTTTGACAGGAATCAATGAATTAGACGGATCTAAGACAGGCGCGTTAGAAGAATTAACCGGCTCTGCGCGATCAGGTGTCTGCGTTCCTTCTGGAAGAATAAGAATCAGTGAATCGGAACTGCCAGACTCTACACTACCTGTGGGCGGTGTTGTCGGTGAGGTAGGTGTTGTCGGTGAGGTAGGTGTTGTCGGTGAAGTACCTGATGCTGGCGTTTTGCCATTTGTACCGCCAGTGCTACCGTTCGAGCTAGTTGATGATGCACTTCCTGGTGCAGTTATAGGCCGCCCTAGAGCATCGGTAACGCTATCTATTGGCAGTATCTCTCGTATAGGCGGTGCAGTCACTGAGGGCAATGAGCTAGCAGGTGTTGTTGTCCCTGGAATTGAACCAGAGGTTAAACCTGTACCGATAGGTGGTGTAGTCGAGCTAGCAGGCACCGTTGAGCCTGTAGAACCTGTAGAGGCTGAACCTGTAGAAGTTGAGCGATTAGGCGTTACGTTGCTAGCAGACCCAGGCATTACGTTGCTAGCAGACCCATTTGTCCCTTGACGATTTTCTCCTGAGGCAGCATCTGGCGAAGTAGGTTGTAGCGAGTTGCTATTACTACCGCTATCAGGCGCTTTTAGGGGTCTAGGGAGAGGAATTGCTAGGTAAGCCTCAGCGGGCGTTCCTTTAAACTCTAGTTCTACAACGGGATCTTCAACCCCACTAATCTCTTCTAGATCCACATCTTCGACGCCTGGTTCTGGCCTCAGAGGAGATGAAGGCAAAGCCGCTTGTGAGCTATTTTCTACCGGGCTATTTTCTACCGGGCTATTTTCTACCGAACTAGCAGAGGTGCTGGTAGGCGTGTTAGCGTTCGTCTGGCCAGTATTTGTCTGGCCAGTATTTGTCTGGCCAGCATTCGTCGATTCGCCAACAGAAGAGCTGGCTGCTCCGTTGGCTGTGGGTTCACCAGTCGTTGATTGATTTCCAGAAGAACTGCTGTTAGCGTTGCTAGGGGCGATCGCACTTGTATTAGCCGCCTCACCTGAAGCATTCTCTGGTGTATTGGTAGAATCTGACTCGGCGGGGCGGCTGAAGGATGCTGGATTTTCGATGACGCCTTCGCCTTCGGTAGGGAGCGGGTCTTGCTTAGAAATCGCCTCTCTAATTTCTTGACGCACGCCGTCTAGCGCGTCATCTCCAGTAGGGGATGCGTTTTCGGAGTAGTCAATGCCTTCGGCTAAGCCGCTGCTCTCCCAAAAAAGCTGACTGTCAAATTGATAGAGCTGCGTGATGCGATCGCCCTCAATAACCCCAATTTCGTTGGCTTGCAGCGCTTGCTGTTCACTGCCGTCTTGGTTAAATAACACCATCGGGCCGCCCGGATTATCGGTAAGCGCGCCGACGATGGTGGTGTTTGTCTCAGGAATGTATCGAACAAAGAGGGCGGAGCCTTGGATACCTGTGACGGCGTTGGGCGTTTGAATGGTGGTGCGTCCTCTCTCAGGCGGAATTAGCAGCAGAACGGTGCCATTGGTTAGCTGAAAGTTACGAGTATTGGGAGTGAAGCGAAACGTTGCTCGTTCGCCAATTCGAGCCAGCGAGTCGTCGTTAAAGCGGAGTTCTGCGCGCGATCGCTTCAAGGTTCTCAGCGCGTCTCCAACGGTCAAAAAATCAGAAACCTGGGCTCGCCGAGCTGCCGCTGATTGAGGCAGCAGCTGCACTCGGTTACGAAGAAAGTCTACCCTTGCCCACACCAGCGGCTCTGGCGTAATGATGTCGGCCTCGTCAGCGCGGGCAGGCCCTGGCATCAAAAGCAAGCCCATTAAGCCGCCTGTTATGCTCACCGTCATTGAGAGCGATCGCAAGGAGCGCATTAGTTTGGAATGATATCCAGTCATAAGCTTATTACTTAAAAAAACTAGCCAGAGCAGTCTGCTGATCAGTAGGATAGCTACATTAAAAAAACTAATTGGGCAAGCTGATTAAGATAGGAATGCCGAGCTTAGCGGGCTAAACTTAGATTTGTGTGCCGTCCTTAAGATGCCTTTTCGGACAAATTCCCGATTCTTCTGCGGGCTCTGTTTACATGAATTATGTTTTGTAGATGCAGTGAAAGCCGCTGATATGAAAGGTTGAGGCATAATTTTGCCAGAATTTTGCCAGGACTTTGCGGGTGTGATACAAAACTGCGCTTGCATCGAACGCTTCTTTGTCGTTTATTCTAGCCTTTCACGCTGGTAATACAACCCCAACGTGGCAAACAAACTTGATTGGCCTAGTGAGCTAGCTGATTTTTGATGGTTAATCGTACAGTTAAAACGTTTAGCCTTGCACCGACCTCAGAAAAGCTAATTAGCATATGCCAACCAGCCAAGCTGCTCACAGTTGGCTATACTATCCGGCTGAAGCTATCGGTCTGATATTAGAGACTGCCTGATATTTTTTGTTAAGCTACGCATTCTAAGACGGCAGGGACATTATTTTTTCTGTGAATCAATTTAAAGCTTTAGCCGGATTACCTCTAGATAAATTGGTATAAATAGCATTAGCCTATGCGATTTTTCATGTTTTTGTCCCAAATCAGCGAAAAAGCGCAGATAAACCTTTCCGCTGATAAAATCGATTTTTCCGCACCAGACTCAATGCCGAATCCTATATCCAACCAAGTGCTTCCGGTTCGTCAAAGCGTGCTTGGACTTGGACTTAGGCTTGGCTTTAGCGGCATTTTTGGCTTGCTTTGTATGCCAGCTTTGGCGGCTTTGGCAGCGACAAATAATACTCAAGGATCTGCGAATAAAGCCATACCAGCCGCTCCTGAGCATATTTCTAAGCTCTTTTATGAGCCAGCTTCGCCTGAGCTGACCTATGCGATACACCAAAAGCAAGGGCTATCTAATAAGCCAGTGCAAAAGGCTGAACGCACCCAGCTAAACACCCAGCTAAATGAGCGAGATAGTCCTCTATCAACGCAGCCGCTCATGGCTTCTGCACGCTTAGCCTCGGCCCATGCGCTCCATTCGACCGTCAGCCTGCCTCCAGATAATAGCCAGTATAGTGACCATTACACTGACCACAGAGTCACCGTAGAAAATAACCACCGTCCTAGATTTGCGCTGCTTTGTCAGCAATCTGCCTGTCATACAAACCGGATTACGCAAAACCAGAAGAAGGTCATTTCGGACGAATCTGCGGCGACAGCGGCGGCGCTAGTTAGGTTGCTCAGCCATCCTGCTGCGAGCCATGTCAGCCAAGCAGAAATTCCGGATGAGGTGGTCGCTGCTGGGACGACGATCTCTCAAGTGCCTGATTTTGTGGACGCGCTACCAGGTGGCAAACTTCCCCAAATCAGAAGCTCGGTAGCTAATCAGCCAGATGGGGAGCTGGGCGATTTGAGACTGCAGCTAAAGCGATCGCGCCCCACCGAAGACTTAGGCATTCTACGTCTGCTGCAAACGGCTCAAGCGCCACCGTCGCCGCCAAAGCAGCCGATTGCCTTCATCTCAGGGCGCTTAGGTTTTTTTGATACCGATAATGTTTTTCGCTCGGCTAGAACGCGCCTAGACGATCAAATTTATCAGGCAGGCATAGGCGCTTATTTTTTCCCTGAGCTTTCAAAAAATACTAATTTGTACGCGATCGCCGAAACCAGTCTGGCCCGCTACGAAAAGAACCCTACCTTCAAAGACCAAACCATTAACTACAACCAGGTAGAGCTACAGCTAGGCTTGCGACAGCGCTTGGCAGATCGCACCTACGCACAGATAGGCTTGCGCAATCAGCAGCTCTACTCACCCGGATATAGAGAAAAAGTCTTTGGCGCTAACTATATTGATGCCCAAATCAATCACCGCAGCATTTTAAGTTCCAGAGCTTGGTTAGACGGCTTCTACGAGGTAGAGCTAGGCTTTGCCCAATCAGAGCGCGACGAAGACAATCGTGACGCAGCCAGTCGGCTCCGGCAAACTCTGACGCTTTCGCTAAACTACGCGGCCACTAAAGATCTGCGCACTAGCCTGATTTATCAACTAGATCTAGATGACTATACGCAGACTGCCCGCTACGACACGTATCAGCAGGTGCTGGGCGTTGTTAGCTACAGCCTCACGCCCGAAAGTCGGCTTAGCCTGTTTGGAGGCACTCGGTTTGGCCGATCCTCTAGTGCTAATGTCAATTTAGATGACACTTTTTATGGCGCGGGGCTCAACGTTGTCGTGCCGTTTTTCTGAGCTTTTTAAGCGGTTTTAAGCTGCATCTTATGCATGACTTACTTTAGTAGCAACGGACTGCTTGAGAGCGATCGCCAGCTTTTCAAGCATTTTAGCCGTCGTATCAATATCTACGCAGGCATCTGTGATACTTTGACCATAGGCCAAGTCCTTCAAATTTTGTGGAATAGACTGCTTGCCCGCCACCAAATGGCTTTCAATCATCGCCCCTAGCAAATGCTGCGATCCAGCCTTCACCTGCTCAGCCAAATTTTCTAAAACGACGACCTGACGATTGTGATCTTTATTGGCATTGGCATGGCTACAGTCCACCATGATTCGAGAGTTAAGACTTTGAGCCGTGAGTTCTGCCGCCGCACTTTCTACGCTAGCCGCCTCGTAGTTCGGCCCTTGCTTGCCGCCTCTAAGCACCAAATGCCCATCTGCATTGCCTGTCGTAGAAACAATGCTGGCATGACCGCTTTGGTTGATCCCTAAAAAGTGGTGCGGCTGACTGGCCGCAAGCATGGCATTTGAGGCCGCATCCAGGCTGCCGTTTGTATTGTTCTTGAAGCCGATTGGCATAGAGAGCCCAGAGGCCATCTCTCGGTGAGTTTGGCTCTCTGTCGTACGTGCGCCAATTGCCGTCCAGGTAATCACATCAGCAATGTACTGCGGCGTAATGGGGTCAAGTAGCTCTGTGCCAGCAGGCAGCCCTAGCTCTGCAAGATCAAGCAGCAGCTTGCGAGCCAAATGAAGCCCTTCGTTGATGTCATAGCTGCCATCTAAGTGGGGATCGTTAATTAGTCCTTTCCAGCCGATGTTGGTGCGAGGCTTCTCAAAGTAAACCCGCATAACCACTTCTAGCTGATCTGAAAACCGCTCTCTGAGCTTAACGAGCTTTTGAGCATACTCGTAAGCGGCCTCCACGTCATGCACAGAGCAAGGGCCAACCACGACCAGCAGGCGGCGATCCTCATTGTGCATGATGTTGCGAATGTGATCTCGCGTTTGAGCGACCAAGGTCGCTGCTGTTTCCGTCAGAGGAAGCTTTTTAAGAAGCTGATTGGGAGAAAGCAAGGGACGATTCTCGACTACGTGAACGTCTTGAGTTTTGTACATAAAAAGGATGTCTACCGATAGTTATCTATCAGATAAAGTGAAAACAGAAGAAGAAAGCGGTGAAATTGAGCAATAGCTTCACTATTGTGGCAGGTCTCTGGTTAATTGTGGATCGCTTACTCAGTGATTACTAGGAGAACTAGGAGATCGTAAGGTCAACTTAAGAAACGCTGTCAGAGAAGGGTGACGTGGCACGCTCTATTTACAAAGAAAAACCTAAAGCCCTAACGCTGTCAGCTTAGCGATAAAAGCTTCTAAAGAAATATCTTGCTCTATGTAGTCAGGGGACTGTGGCTGATAGGGGCCTTTGAGCCGATCAATGCGGCTAATGGCTGCATTATCGGGCAGTATGGGCACCTCAGGGTCGAAGGCCGTGGGCCTGACCAGTGAGCTAGAAAACCCCTTGAAAACAATAATGACGTCGGCTTCATCTTCAATGTGAGCTTGAATCATCAATAGCTCTTGAGGAAATTTGAGGGTGTAGTTTTCTAGCCGAGTGGCGATCGCCTTTAATTCACTCACCTTAATTCACTCATTGGTTAAGCGCTGAGCGACCCTGTCGGCCTAGCTTTACTATTAAAAAATAGCCAAAACAGACCACATAGATAGCTAAGCCCAAAAGCCCCCAAAAGCCTAAAAAGCCGTTAGTAAGACCGCTGTGAATGTAGTCTTTGTAGATTAAAGAAGGCTCTAGCCATGCTTGGCAGCTAGCGCTACCGAAGGCCGCAGTTGAAAAGGCGCAGCGAATGAAGCTGAGCTGTATAATCGCGCCAACAGCGCAGTAAATGCTGATAGCCCAGCGCCAAGCGTTGAAGCCTAAGTTGAGCGATCGCCTCGGCTGCTCTCTAACTTCTTCATTGAGATCGGCCCAAAACCAAAGGCTAATCGGGATCAGCAGCTTCGAGAAAAAAGCCGTCACAAAGCTTACAGACCAGCCGCCAATCATCAAATACACCGTAATTGCCAGCAGGCTAGCCACTCGCCAGTAAATAGTCAACAGCAGGCTAATCGGATCAGATTTGGCCACCCATGACCAAATTAGCAGCGTCAGCGGGATAAAAACGGTAAAGAGTAGCGCCAACCGATAGTCGGCCCAAACCAAAGAACGAACTGCCGGAGTATCTAGCACGATAGCGAAGGGTAAATGAGCATTTATCAATGTAGCACCTGTCGGCTCACGACCTCGTGATGTGAGATCACCGCTAAATCATTGAAAGCTACCCAGCGGCGATCGGCGGCGATCGGCAAACAACCATAAAAATGGAGGAACAGTGACTATTTTGTAAAGCACTACTCCTCCGATTTCTGTGTCCGTTTTCTGTAACTGAGATTTTTTCTAAGACTGCGGTGATGGTCAATTACCAAGCTCAACCGCTGACGTGAGCCTCTAGTTATCGTAAACGCGGCATTCGTCTGCTTCAGGATTTTCATCGCAATACTGATCAAAAGAAGACTTTTTGCTCTTCTTTTCGCGCTGATGAGACGCTTCGGCCTGAAGCTCTTCAACTGCGTCCCATGCAGAGGCACAGGTATCAGAGTTGCTGCCGTCAGTGGCACAGGCTTCGCGAGCCAGTTCGGTTTCAGACTTGATTTTTTCTTGAATGTCGCTCATGGCAAACCGGGTTGAATAAAATTTAGTACAGGGTGGTTCATGCTTATTCTAGCTCAGCCAATCGCCAAACTGCCGTATCATAGATGGCAGTTTGGTAGCCACCTAAATAGCAATTTTTGCTGCTTTTGCTAAAACAACGTTGGCCGGGAAAATAGCTAGAGCATTAAACCGGAGAACTAAGCCAAAAACTAGGCTTATGCGATCAGTATGTCAGCATGTTTAAGCAAAAGGCTCTACTCATAGAACTATCTTAAGGAATCTGCGATACATGAAGTGGGCTAGCGCGATTTCAACCCAGGCTTCGTTGGAGGCTGCGGTTGATGAAGTCACTCAAAAGGCAACTGAGCAGATGGGTGGACAGCAGCCTGATTTGGCTTTTGCGTTCATTTCGACTGCGTTTGCTAGCGAGTATGCCCGCTTGATGCCACTGCTTCAGGCCCAGCTTGGCGTAGATCATATCGTAGGCTGTAGCGGCAGCGGTGTGGTGGGTATGGTGGATGAGTTTCCTGAAGAAGTGGAAGAAGGGCCTGCTTTAAGCCTGATGCTGGCTCATTTGCCCAATGTAGATATTAAGAGCTTTCATGTGACGGCGGCTGATTTACCTGATTTGGACAGTCCGCCTGAGCGGTGGAGCGAGCTGATTGGCGTTACTTCTGAGGCGCGTCCTAGCTTTGTGCTGATGGCCGATCCGTTTTCGTCGGGTACGAGTGAGCTTTTACAGGGAATAGATTTTGCCTATCCGGGCTGCGTTAAGGTGGGAGGCTTAGCGGGGATTGAGAGCTTTAACCGCAGCAGCGGCTTGTTTTGCAACCAGAAACTCTACGGTGAGGGCGTTGTGGGAGTAGCGCTCTCGGGGGAAATCGTGTTAGAGGCGATTGTAGCGCAGGGCTGTCGGCCTATTGGGGATTTGTATCGGGTGAGTGAGGGCGATCGCAACGTTATGCTCAAGCTAGAGTACGACAGCAATCTAGACGACGCCTCAGAAAGCAATATGAGCCAGCAGGCCGAGTCTCAAACCCCGCTAGAAGTGTTGCAAAACATCTTTCAAAATCTCAACGAAGCTGACCGCGAGCTCGCCCAAAGTGCGTTATTTATCGGCGTTGCTCAGAGTGGCTTTAAGCCCAGCCTCACCCGGCGAGACTTCCTAATTCGCAACCTGGTCGGCGTCGATCCGCGCAATGGATCGATTGCCGTTGCCGACAAAATTCGTCCTGGTATGAGAATTCAGTTTCACATGCGCGATGCCCAAACATCGGCTGAAGATTTAGAAAACTTGCTGCGCCGCTATCGGGTAGAAAGCCTTGAAAATAGTTTGCCTGATCGGTCTACCAATCGAGAAGATAGCCGTCAAGGGGCTACACCTGTTGGAGCGCTGCTGTTTGCCTGTAGCGGTCGCGGTGAGAGTCTTTATGACGCGCCCAACTTTGACTCAGATTTATTTGAGCGATATTTAGGGCCGCTGCCGATTGGCGGATTCTTTTGCAATGGGGAGATTGGGCCAGTGGGTTCAACAACATTTTTACATGGGTCTACGTCAGTATTTGGCATTTGCTGCAAGCCAAACTAACTTGGTCTTCGACAATTAGCCTCTAGAATTTACGGTAGTAGGGATAGTTGGCCATGGCTAGCAGCTCGCGATCGCCCCTACTGTCCCCATAGGCATAAAGCCTGCAAGCGGACGCTGGCTGCTGTAAGTCACTCAAGATTGCCTGCAGGCGAACCGCTTTTTCAGGGCCATAGCAGTTTTTTCCTAACATGCGGCCTGTGATATATCCATCACGGCTTTTCAGCCGGGTACCCACCACCTGATCTATTCCCATCAGCGCAGCGCAGGGCTGTAAATAAGCTTCTAAAGACGCGCTAACAATGATGGTTTGATGCCCCTGTTGCTGATGCCAAGCTAGGCGGGCGATCGCTTCAGGTCGAAGCAGTTTTGGCAGCGCGCGACGGGCAAACTGTTCACTGACGACAGCTAGCCGCGCTGTTGATATGCCTGAAAGAAAGTGAATGAGCATGGCTTCTTTAGCCTGCCAGTTCGGTATGCGCTTAAAGCCGTAGGCCAATAAAACTGGGCTCAGCTTCAACAGACCTAACCAATAGCGCTGTCGGCCTGCGATCGCCCGTAAAAAAGGTAGAAAAGAGTCTCGCAGCGTCAAAGTGCCGTCAAAGTCAAAAACAGCAACCGTTGGTAAGTCGGTGGGC
>JBARVS010000020.1:0-4264 GCA_049646385.1 Phormidesmis sp.
GCGTAGGTGTAGGTGTAGGTGGAGATGCTGATGGAGTGGTGCATTGTGGCATTCCGCTGAGGCTATTGATGGGCATAGCTGTGCCATTACTGAGAGAGGAAATCATAGTATTTAAAGCGGGTTCGGAGGTGCCGTAGCGAGGGTTGGTGGCGATCGCACTCAGCACCTCCCCGCCCAAAAGCGCATCAGACACGAACTCAAACTCTCCCTTTTCATCAGTAACCTCTGTCGCTAGCGGCTCTGTTAGCGGCCCATAGCTTCCTAAAACGCCCGTAGAGCGATAAAGCTGAATTTCAGCATTGGGATCGGCCTGCCCACGTACGATAGTTTTACCGTCAATTACAAAGAACTCAGGGCTGATAAACTGAGGCGCATTGACGGCGCTGTTGCCAGTGTCTTGTCTGCGGTTGTGAGAGTTGCGTTTGGGGTTTGGGCCATCGCCGCGTCGAAAGTCTTGAGGGGTGCGATCGCGCCTAGCATTCAAATCAATACTTAGCCCCTCAAGCTTATCAAAGCGATTGCCCGTAATCACAGTATGGTTGCTTTGCGTATTTGGCCCCTGCCCAAAGGCGGTAACCACTACACCATCGCCCTTTTGGTTGGTAATGGTGTTGTCTAAAATCTGGTGATTGTCGCCCATCACATATACAGCCGCTCGCCTCAGCCGCTGACCGTTGTAGCGAATATTGTTATCCGATACGGTCACTGCGCCCTCAGGCTTAAACATAAATATGGCGCTGCCATCGTTGCCACAAATTAGATTGCCAGAAATTAAACTCTGGTTGACTTGGCCATCTAAGCGAATGGCATCCGGCATTCCCGATAGTCCATTGCTAACGATAATATTTTCTAACACCTTTAAATTATCTGCCTGCCTACCGGTGATAATAGCGCTACCGTTGTGATACTCAATTCGGTTGTGTTGAATAGTGGTGCCGATGCCGTCAAAAACAGAAACGCCAAAGCCTGAGTTCTTCTCTGGCATCGTTTCATCTGGTGGCAAACCCAGCCAGTTTTGTTCAATAACAATTCCTTGAGGAGGCGTGTCTGCAAGCGTATAGTCGCCCGCCGAAGGCAGATTTTCTCCTGTGTTGAGCGGCGTAGGCAAATGGCTAATAAAAACATCAGCGGGCGGCGTTGACTGAGTAATTTGGCTGGGCGAGTTAAATCCGTAAATGCTCAGCCCTTTCACGCTGATAAAATCTGCTGATAGCGTTAGCCCTCTAAACACTTCTTTGCCTGCTGCCGGACGCAGAACAACAATAGGAACAGGAATTTTTACTTCGGCTGTAGCTGATTGGCTAGCATCGTAACCGGGCTGTGTGGTGCCGTCGATCATGGTGTAGGGTTGGGCGATCGCAGGCAGCACAGTCTCTAGCTCAATTGCCGTTTGTCCAGCAGGCAAATTAAACCGAATAGTTGAATACTTTGGATGAAGCTCAACAAGCTGCTGCTCGTCAGCACTCAAAGCCGCCAGCGGCAAAGTTCCATTAACAACTGCGATCGCTTCTCGCAGCGTCAGCACTGAGTCCGGCTGTATGGGGCCATCGAGCGAGCTAGTTACGGTAACCTGTAGAAAGCCTGCCCCAGTTTCCTGTGCCCAGCTAGCGCCATGCAACAGACTAGGCAACAGCACAGCACTTAATAACCCGCCAATCGCGAGTCGCTTCTTACGTTGTTTCTGAAAGGTGAGAGGGGCCATTGTTTTAACCATAAAAGAAGAACTAGCAGGGCAGTAAAAGTCAGAATCAAAAGTGCCAAAACACTTTAAAGCTCTGTCGCAGTAGGATAGTCCTCCGGCGCTGAAGGCATCTCAAATTCACCGTTTTCTAATTCATCGGTCTGAACACTAACGGGTGTGGCAGCAGGAATGGTTTTTTGTGAAACTTCAATCGCCGATTCTTTTTGTTGGGCCGGATCAACAGGATGAGTGCCAAACCCATTTAGCAGGCCGCTAAGCTTAGCGGTAACACCTACATAAAAGCCCCCATCGCTGCGGTTTTCACCAAAGTCGGTGTCGGTTGCGCCGCCGCTGTAGCCCGCCGCCACGCGCAGGTCGGGCAGGGGATAGTAGCCGCCTTCTACTGAGTAGCCAGTTTCACTAAAGCCGCCACCACCAAGCCAGCGGACTTCACCCACAGCATCCCAACGATAGCCCAAGCGATAGGTTGCTCTAGCTTGGGCAAGCTGAGTTGTGTTGCTATTAGAAAAGCTATTGCCAGCCGCGTTAATGGCAGTGCGGCTATGCCGTAGGGCGTATTTGCCATACAGCTCCCAGCGCCAGTTAGGAGCATAGATAGCTTCTGCTGCAAACAGATGCGCTTGCGTGTCGGTGCTCGTATCGCTGAGTGAATCTGTTGGAACAGAGTTAGGATTTACTCGATATTCGTAGCGCAGCAGGGCGTTGAATTTGTCATTGTCAGGATTTCGATAGGCCATGCCCAACTTTAATAGGCTAGTAGTGCCTAAGCCAGCAATGCGTTGATTGGCTGAACGGGCCATGCGATAGTCGCCTAGCAATGTGAGTTCGGGGCTAATGCGGCCCAGGGCAGAAAGGCTAAACACCGTGTTGGAGCTTCGCGCTGAAGATCGGTGCTCGAACCTTGTACTTGCCTGAAAGTCTGCGCTATCGGTGTAAGAGAGTCCGACGCTGTAGCTTTCACCTCCCGCGAGTCCTAGCGCCGAAGCCCCGCCGTTGACCGCGTACGGCTGACCAAACTGAGTGCTAGCCGCCGTATCGTTGCCCAGCGTTGAAAAGGTTTTCTCGTAGCCCAAGTCTAGATCTAGGCCCGGTGCGAGATTGATGCCTTGCTCTAGGCCAATGGTGCCACCAATTTGGCGACCGTCTACCGTAGAAACGCGACCCTGCAGGGTCGTGTTAGACGCAAATGTATGTTCGCCTGAGATATCAATGCTAGTAGCGCTACCGCGACTGTTGCCGCCCCCGCCGTAAAAGATCTGGTTTGCGCCGATGTTCAACCAGGGCATGACTTCCCAGTTCAATCCGATCAGCGTTCGGCTAGGATAAATTGGGTCAACGTTGGAAGAAAGATTGATTTCGTTTTGAGCGATGACGCTGAGCTTGTCGGTGATAGGTGCGCTCAGGCGGCTTCTGATTTGGTCGGAGGAGACGTTGCTATCGTTGTTGATGCGATCGGTGCGATCGCGATGAATCCAATCAATTTCTCCTGTGGCCCTGCCCAACTGCTGGCTCACCCCTAAAGAATAGGTCGTCAGCGAGTTGTCCAGCGCTGCACCCGGCGAGCTATCCAGTCCCGCTAGCAAATCAGAGACATCTGTAATAATTCGAGGGGCGCTGCCCGTATTGTCTTCATGATCGTATTGGGCTCGCAGCGCCGTTGTTTGGCCGAGCTGCCCCGTAAGCTGAGCGCCGTAGCGAGTTTGCCCAGGTACAAAGCTGGTGGTTGCCGCATTGGTGAATCCGGCATCAGTAGAACGATAGTAGGCTTGGGCATTAAAGCGATCGCTCAAATTGCCGTTAAAGTCGAGCCGATAGGCACTACCGTTGACTTCGTCTGCATTGGTGAAGCTGCTAGAAGATTGAGCGATTTCAGCCGTTAGCTTGGCGTTTTCACCCAAAGCAATTTGAGCATCTGCGCCGTAAAGCGTAAAGTCTCGATTGCCCTGATCTTCAGTAAAGTAGCTTGCGCCAATCCAAGATGCTTGCCCCTGCTGGCGATTAAGACTGTACTGCAAGCGTCCTGCGACAACATCGGTATTGTTGCCATCTTCATATTGATAGGTAGTCACAATGCGACGCACTAATAGCTGACCAAAGCTATCAACGGTAACGCGAGCGACCGGATCTTTAAAGAACAACGTGCCCCGGTCGTAGTCGATTTCGTAGTCAGCGCCTCGGGATAATGGCGATCGCGCCAACACCGTACCAGGACGCTCTAACTCTTCTGTTTCAATAAAAACGCTTTCACTGCCAGGAACAATGTTCCTCTGCGAGGTGAAATAAAAGCCGCTGGTGCCGTCAGGGGCGATGGTGTCACGCTGAAAGCCTTCTACATTATTGGCATATAGGCCCGTAACCGCCAAATTACCAAAGTTGTAGCTGGCCTTGAATCCATGAAGCTGTCGGCTAGTCGCTGTAAATAGCTGAGAAGCGCTCGCAAACTCCTCGGTGTTGAAGTCTCCCCACATAGCATAGTCAATACCTGCGCTGTTGCTAGGCGAGTTGCGCTCAAAACGAAGATAAACGCTGTCTAACGAGGGGGCTGTAACATCGGTATAAGAA
>JBARVS010000021.1:0-5940 GCA_049646385.1 Phormidesmis sp.
TCGCGCGCAACCATACTTTTTTTAGCCATGAGGCAGAGTTTCGGGGTTATTTTTATACACAGTCTTTCATATTAGGACGTGATGACGGCTTTTGTAAACCGCTCACAGCAGACATTCCAAAAATAGCCCGTTAAGAAAACCACAGAAGGAAAATCAAAGGAAAATTGCCGTCTCATCCTTTTCCTTTAGCATCTTTTGCTTTCGCTGCTTTTGCCGCAGCTTTACGCAGCTTGGCCGCACCGGGGCAAAGGTCTAACAGGTCGCAGCGATCGCACCTCGGATTTCTCGCCACACACACAGCGCGCCCATGATACACCAGCCGAATCGACCAGTTCTCCCAGTCAGCTCGCGGCAGCAGCTTCATCAAGTCCTGCTCAATTTTGACGGGTTCAGCCTGCTTCGTTAGCCCAAGCAGCCCCGATATTCGCTTTACATGCGTATCTACCGTCACGCCCTCATGAACACCAAAGGCGTGCGCTAGTACCACATTGGCCGTTTTGCGAGCCACCCCCGGCAAAGAAGTCAGCTCGGTCATGGTGTGAGGCACCTGCCCGCCGAACTCAGCGACTATCTTATGACAGGCCGCCTGTATATTCTTCGCCTTATTCCGGTAAAATCCCGTTGAGCGAACCAGTTCCTCTAGCTCGGTCTGCTCAGATCCTGCTAGCGCTACGGCGTTGGGAAACCGCCCGAACAGCGCTGGCGTTACCTGATTAACTCGCGCATCGGTGCACTGCGCTGCGAGCATCGTAGCCACCATTAGCTGCACGGGCGACTCGTAATCGAGTGAGCAAGGAGCATCTGGGTACATCAGCTTGAGCCGAGCTAATAGGGCTAGCGATCGCTGCCGTTTAGCTAGCTTGTGAAAGGGCCTCAGCAACGGTGGTGGCATCCCAGACAAAGGAACAGGAACTGCCTTATAGCCATTCTCTTTGCTGGGCGGCGTCGGCTTGATTGAATCGTTCACCAGAGCTTACTGGCGCAAATTTTGTAGAACTTCAAGCTGGGTGGTGTCGCGAATAATCAAGAAGATGCCTAACCCCAGCAGCAGAAAAATGCCTGTTTGCATGACGCTCTCTTGAAAGCGTAGCGGCAAGGGCTTACCGCGCAGAGCTTCAATTAGCAAAAAGGCTAGCTGGCCACCATCCAGCGCAGGCAGCGGCAAAATATTGATAATCGCTAGGTTAATACTAATAATGGCGGCGAAAGGAAATAGGCTTCTACCATCGGTTTTTGCCAAGCCTGCGCCCTGCTCAACGATTTTCACCGGGCTACCCACCTGACCTGCCATTGAAGAAAAGTTTGTAAACAAAGCAACCATACCGTTGGCCACTAGCTTCGTTTTTTCCTGAAACTCTCGGGCTGCTTCGGTTAGCACTTCTACAGGGCCAGTTGCAGGCCGATAGGAAAGCGAACCATTAGGCAGCAGACCCACGCCAATCACGGCATTACCCGTTTTCTCACTAACTTCAGGGGTAACCTCAATTTCTATTTCTTTATCAAACCGCTGAATCGTTAAGTCAACTGGCTTGTTAGGACTAGCCTGAATAATTCTGATCAGGTCTTTTTGAACAGAGTCATCATCGCCTAGTCGTTCGCTGTTTGCCGATACGATGATATCGCCTGCCTTTAGCCCAGCCACCGATGCGGGCGTGTCGGGCATAACCTCAGGAATAAACACGCCTGGCTGCGGAATAAAGGCATCAGGCACACCAATGCTGCCGAACTGTACGACAAATACGAGGTAGGCAAAGATCATATTGGCAATCACGCCCGCGCTAATGACGATTGCTCGATCTAATACAGGGCGGTTGCGCAGCAAATTGGGGTCATCAGCAGGAATGTTGCTCTCAGGGTCGTCGTCAGGAAAGCCAACGAAGCCACCCAAGGGAACTGCCCGCAGCGCGTACTCGGTATCTGGCCCCTGAAATTTCCATAGTATCGGGCCAAAGCCGATAGAAAAGCGGTTAACGTGAATGCCCTGTAAGCGAGCGGCCATGAAGTGACCTAGCTCATGCACAAAGATAAGAAGGGCCAGAACCCCGATTACTGCTAGTACCGTCATAGAATCGCTGCGTTAGGTTAACTTTTGTTTATTGTACAAGGCAAGCATCGAGAATGTGTGATTTCAAAGACGGGGGCGGCGGCGGATATCCCTACCTAATAGCGTCTGTTTCCATGTACTTTTGCAGCACGTCTGGAATTTTAAGGCTGCTGTCGGGCTGCTGATAGTTCTCCAAAATAGCGGCCATGGTACGACCTACGGCTAAACCTGAACCGTTGAGGGTATGAACGTACTGAGTGCCTTTTTTGCCGGGTTCCTTAAAGCGGATATTAGCCCTGCGCCCCTGGAAGTCTACGCAGTTTGAGCAGCTAGAAATCTCTCGGTACTTGCCAGCAGAGGGAAGCCATACTTCTAAGTCATAGGTTTTGGTAGCACCAAAGCCCAAGTCGCCTGTGCAAAGTTCTAAAACTCGATAGGGCAGTTTTAGCTGCTGCAAAATATCTTCGGCGTCAGCGGTAAGCTTTTCGAGTTCGTCAAAGGAGGTGTCGGGACGCACGAATTTGTACATTTCTACTTTGTTGAACTGGTGCAGACGGATCAGCCCTCGGGTGTCGCGGCCATAGCTGCCTGCCTCACGGCGAAAGCAAGGGGTATAGGCGCAGTAGTTAATCGGTAGCTGCTCGGCGTTGAGAACCTCGTCGCGGTGGAGATTGGTAAGGGGCACTTCGGCGGTGGGGGTGAGCCAAAGGTCGTCGCGATCGCACTTAAACCCATCTTCAGCAAACTTTGGCAGCTGACCCGACCCCTGCATGGAGGCCGAATTCACCAAAATCGGCGGCAGCACTTCGGTATAGCCCTCGTCCGTATGCCGCGCCAGCATAAACGAGATCAGGGCTCTTTCCAGGGCCGCACCCGCGCCTATTAAGGTGACAAATCGGCTTTGCGCTATTTTCACAGAGCGCTCAAAGTTCATAATGCCAAGCTTTTCACCCATTTCATAGTGAGGCAGCACGTTCTCTTTTGAGGTAATGAATTCATCGCCCCAGCGCCGCACCTCTACATTGTCGTCTTCACTTTTGCCTACTGGCACAGAATCGCTAGGCAAATTTGGCAGCATCAGCAAAATGTCTTCTATCTGCGCCTTTAGCTCGCGCTCTATAGGCTCTAGCTCACCGATTTGCTGCTTAATTTCATTGCCCTTTGCTCGCAGCGCCTTCACCTCATCACCATTAGGCTCAGCGCCCTCGCGAATTTTTTGGCCGACTGCTTTGCCCACCTCATTACTTTGAGCCTGCAGCTCTGAGCGAGTTTTTTCAATGTCACGCGATCGCTCGTCTAACTCAAGCAGCGGCTGCAAGTCATAGCCACCCCTTTTCGCTAAAGCAGCTTGAACTTGAGCGGTCTGATCGCGAATGAGCTTGATATCCAGCACGGTCTTAATTCCTTACGGTTTCTAGCAGTCTAGAGAGGGCGTCATAGTAATTCTTAAGCAAGGTTAACAGGCAAAGGGGCGGTCAAGATCATCGCCCTGCCGCCCCTTACCAATATTCTGCTAATCGCTTGAAATCCGGCGATTACATCACCTGCTGAATTTCAGCAATCTCAGGAATAAACTCTCGCAAGCGACGCTCAATCCCCATTCGCAGCGTCATCGCAGAACTAGGACAGCTACTGCAAGCCCCGTTTAAGCGCAGTTTCACAATCGGGCCATCTAGCTCAACTAGCTCCACATTGCCACCATCAGCTAGCAGATAAGGACGCAGCTCATCGAGTACTTTTTCTACGTTGGGTTCAGTCAAAGCTAGTGTCGACATTGCGGCCTCTCCAGTATTTATCAATTTAGCTATAGTCTAACGCTTGGGCTACTCAGTCGGTTCAATTCACCTGATCGGATTACCCAACTAGCCTGACAAAATATTCCATCTGTTTCAAGCTGCCTGGAGTTCATCTAGGCGAGCGAGCACTTCTTGACTGTGAATAGCTGGGCGCACGCCTAAGAAGCGCTCTTTTAAGACGCCTTCAGGACTAATTAAATAGGTATGACGCATAGACATCGGCTTCAGCCAAGAGCCATAGGCTTGGCTCACTTCACCATCCTGATCGGATAGCAGCGGAAACACTAGAGACTCGGCATCACAAAACTCCGCGTGAGAGTCTACGTCGTCGGCGCTCACGCCCAAAACCTGAGCGTTGCGAGCCTGATATTCGGTTAAGTCGCGCTGAAATCTCTGAGCTTCTAAGGTGCAGCCCGAGGTAAAGTCACGCGGATAAAAATAAAGCACGACCCACTCTCCGGCGTAGTCTGAGAGCGAAACTTCGTCGCCGCTGTTGCTGGACAGTGTAAAGGTCGGTGCAGGCTGATCGATTTCCGGTTGTTTACCGCCCATGGCATAAGCTGCTTGAGATAAGCCGAGCTGTGCGGGCAAAACCAGTGAGATTAGGCTAAAAACGAGACCCAGGCACAGGCTTAAAAACGTGCGGCTTAAAAACGTACGGCGAAGCGTCATAGACCCTATCAAAAAAGAACTGACTCAAGTTTATCGGTTTGAAGAGAGTTTGAAAGAAGGTCACAAAACCTCTTGCTTTCAGCTGTGGGATGTAGTGACATACATCTCTCAGGTGAGGGCAGCGAACGTTCAACATTTACAATGCTTTGCGCCATACTTACACAACAGGCACTATAATGTAAGCATGACACAAAAAGCTTTCAAGTACCGTTTCTATCCGACTGCCGAGCAAGAAGATTTGCTTCGCAGAACGCTAGGCTGTGCTCGTTTGGTCTACAACAAAGCTTTGGCCGCTAGGACTGAAGCCTGGTATGAAGAACAAAAGCGAGTCAGCTACAACGATACTTCTAAGCTGCTCACTGGCTGGAAGAAACAGCCTGAGCTGTACTTTCTCAAGGAGGTAAGCAGCGTCGCGCTCCAGCAAGGTCTCAGACATCTGCAAGGCGCATTCAGCAACTTCTTTGCAGGTCGCGCCAAGTACCCTAACTTCAAAAAGAAGCGTGATGGTGGCAGTGCAGAGTTCACGAAGTCGGCGTTTAAGTACGTTGACGGTGAAGTGTATTTGGCTAAGTCCAAAGAGCCGTTGCCGATTCGCTGGAGTCGTTTGCTGACGGCAGGGGCTGAACCTTCGACTATTACCGTCAAGCTCTCGCCAGCTGGCCGCTGGACAGTGTCTTTGTTGGTGGACGTGGCCATTGAGCCATTGCCAACTTCTCCTCATGAAGTGGGGATTGATTTAGGTATCAGCGCTTTGATGACGTTGAGCACAGGTGAGAAGCTCACGAACCCCAAAGGGTATAAGGCTAAGTATCGCAAGTTGCGCAAAGCTCACAAAGCGCTTAGCCGTAAGCAAAAGGGTTCTAACAATCGGTACAAAGCCCGGTTGAGAGTGGCCCGCGTTCACACTGAGATCACCGATGCGCGCAAAGATCATCTTCACAAGCTGACGACTCGACTGGTACGCGAAAACCAGACGATTGCCGTTGAAGACTTGGCGGTGAAGAACATGACAAAGAACCACAGCCTTGCTCAGGCTATCAGTGATGCGAGTTGGGGGGAGTTGGTCGGGCAGCTTGAGTACAAGTGCAACTGGTATGGGCGAACGTTGGTTAAGATTGACCGTTGGTTCCCGAGTTCCAAGCACTGCCATCAGTGCCATAGCACCGTTGACAAGCTGCCGTTGAGCATTCGTGAATGGGGTTGCCCGAGTTGCAGAGTTCGGCATGACAGAGATATCAACGCTGCGATAAATGTATTAGCCGCTGGTCGAGCGGTGTGAGCCTGTGGAGCGAGCGTAAGACCCGATAAGCACTAGCTTTGAAGGCTGCTGCGATGAAACAGGAAACTCCTTGGGTGACCAGGGAATCCCCGCGCGCTTTCAGGCCGGGGAGTAGTCAAAATGCGCGGGCTAGCGGCGCAGCCAAAAGC
>JBARVS010000022.1:0-4945 GCA_049646385.1 Phormidesmis sp.
AATGTTGAGCAGCGTCGGATGAAATAGATCGCCAGAGCGGAACATCTCGCGGCTAATTTCGGCATATCTGGCCTCGCTCGCTTCCAGCACGCCCCAGCTATTGAGATTAAAAAGCAGGGCAGCTAGCGTGATGACTAGCACCCCATATAGATACTGATTTTTTTTCATAGAGCCCAGTGTAGCGCCGCCGTTTGAAAACCCAGCGCCTTACTTGGCCAAAATAATCTCCCGGTAGGTGCCTGACTGCTTGAGCTGACCTTCGCTGAGTTCGTAGACGCGATCGCACTGCTCAATCGTTGAAAATCGATGCGCAATAATAATCAGCGTTCGCGAGCCTGCTAGCGAATTAATCGCCTGACTCACAAGCTGCTCCGTTTCGCTATCGAGCGCAGAGGTGGCCTCGTCTAGCACTAAAATTTCGCGGTTGTGATACAGCGCCCTAGCAATCCCAATTCGCTGCCGCTGACCGCCCGAAACCCGTACGCCTCGCTCACCAACCTCCGTTTTCACGCCGTCTGGCATATTGTCTATCAGGTCTTCTAGCTGAGCGGCGGCGATCGCCTCCCACAAACGCTCGGCATCAATCTCCTCGGGCGGCACACCATAAGCAATATTTTGCTCAATCGTACTGTCCGTCAAAAAAATAGACTGCGGAATATAGCCCAGCAGATTTTGCCAGCCCCTCACGTCGCTATAAATAGAGCGGCCATCCACCTTAATATCACCTTGCTCCGGCGAGAGCAGGCCCAGCAAAATATCCACCAGCGTCGTCTTCCCCGATCCTGACTTACCAACCAAGGCAATCGACTCACCCTTGCGCAGCGTCAGCGAAAAGTCTCTAATGGCAGCCTTTTCAGCAGCCGGATAGCGATAGGTAAGCGCTTCTACGCTCACTTCGTAATTAAACGGTAGCGGCTGATCGGGCTCTAATAGGCCGTTCCGCTGAGTGTTCCCTTGACTATTTTGCTGGCCGTCAGCCTGATAGCGCTCAATCTCTTTGAGATCTATACACAGCATGTCAAGAGCAAACAAAGAAAAGCGAATTTGACCCAGCGCGCATAAAATTTGGCTTACAGCAGGCACTAAGCGAATCGAAGCCACTGCAAACATGCCCATCACCGCCGTTAGCTCGCTCAGGCTGCGCCCGGTGACTAGCTGCGAATACACAATGAACACCATCAAAAATATGACTAAAATGGCCTCAATCGAGACCCGAGGCAGCACCCGAAAGCCATCTGCCCAAACTGCTGAGGCGGCATACCGCTTAGAGTGAACGTCTAGCTCATTTTCAAAGTAGCCTTCGCAGCCAATCACCTTAGTTTCTTTGAGCCCGCCCAAGCCGTGGTTAATCGCAGCAATCATATGGTGGTTCGCGGTGCTCATCACCTCGCCCCATACCTTTACTCTGCGGCTCAGCAGCGCAAACACCGCAATAGTCGGCAATATCACCACTAGCGCCACAATCAGCAGCGATATTTCGCTATAGGCCAGCAGCGCTAGCAGCACGATCATCACAATTACATTAGCAATAATTTCCAGCAGGGGAATTAGGCTATTGGTTGTGAACTGATGAGACTCAATCGCGATGTTTTTAATCAGCACAGCGCTGTTTTTATTCAGATGAAAAATGTAAGGAATACGTAAATAAGTGCGCATCAGGCGCGACTCTAGCTGATTTTTTTGCCAGTAGCTGTATTTAAGAATGTAGAGCTTGCACAAGAAATAAACGGCGGTCTTGACGCAAAAAAGCACGATTAGCGTCAGGGCCAAGCTCGTGACAATTTGCGAATCGCTTTGTAGGCCCAAGGCTTGTAGCGGCCCGTGCAAAAAGCTATCGCGAGCAAGGCTGGGCTGGGCTGCGATCGCCAAAAAAGGCGCAATTAGCCCCACGCCTAATGCCTCTAGCACCGACGAAAATACAAACGAGCCGATCAGCAGCCCTAGCTGAAGGCGGCTGCCTGAGAGAATGTATAGAACCTTTGAGAAATACTGAATCATTAAATAGCTTCTCTACAGAAAAACTGGAATGTTAAACGCAAAAGGCTAGCGATGAATACCTGCGGTTGGCTTAAGAGTAATAGAAGCTTCATCATGATCAGAAGCATTATCTGACACATCACTACAGTTTGAAACGTCGCTGCCAAGCGGTTGAGGCGGGTCGCTGCGGGGATCTAGCAAAGCGGCGCTGGGAGTTGCTGAGATCATGAGCTGATAGAGCTTTTTGGCTTCGCTGTAAATGTTAAAATCCTCGCTCACCTTCAGTCTGCCCTGCGCTCCCAAGCGCCGCCGCAAATCGCCATCTGCCAGCAGACACCTAATCCGCTCTGTCAGCGTTTGCACATCACTTGGCGGCACCAAGAAACCGTTAACGCCCTCTTCTACTAGCTCGCTCACCCCGCCTACCTGAGTTGCCACCACGGGCACCCCTGCCATCATCGCCTCCATCAGCACCACGGGCACGCCTTCAGCAAAGCTCGACATCACAAACACATCAGCCGCCTGCAAATAGCCTCGAACAGCATCTGAAGACTGATAGCCGACAAAATTTACACAGGTCTCAAGGCCCAGTGCTTCTACCTGAGACTCCAGCTCAGCGCGATCTTCACCATCGCCAATTACCGTCAGCCGCACATCAAGATTCTTCAGCTTAAGAACTACCAAGCTCTGTAGCAAAACGGGCAGACCTTTGGCCGCCGCTAGCCGCCCGACAAAGAGCAGTTGCAAAGGGCTAAATGACTTTTCTATCGCTTCTTCTGAAGACGGCTTTTGGGCGAATGTCTGCGGATCGACGCCACAGTGAATAATATGCAGCTTAGGCCAAGCGGTTAGCGGCGCAAAAATCATTGCCTGAGAGCGACAAAAATAGCTAATGCAGCTCACGAACTTAGCCCGACTAATTTTTTCATCTAGCCGCCAGCGATGGGGCTCAAAGAAAATACCCGGCCCGTGCAGCGTAAAGCTATAGCTAAAGTCACCCAAAGCCGCAGCTAGCATCGTCACCGTGCCGCTAGAGTCACCAAAATGATTGTGCAGGTGGCTGACCTTTAGGCGACGCAGCCGCTGGGCCAATATGCCCGCTTCTAAAAAGTAAATGAGCTGATAAAGGATGCCTCGGATGCCGATCTGTCGGGTTTTCCAGGCCAGCGCTAGCGCTCGAACATACCGCTGGGGCTGGGCGATTAACAGCAGCCAGTGCGCGATTATTAGCTCAATGGGTTTGACAGGTAGCAGATAGCTAGTGCGATCGCTCTCCTCCTTTTGATCTGGACTTAAGGCATCGTAAGCCTGGGGCGATCGCACCGAAAACGTATGCACAAGCGTTCCATCTGCTGAGCCATACTGCCGTAGGGCAGCGACTTCCCGCTGAATAAAGGTATCGGTAACCCGAGGGTACTCACCCGTAACGTAGGCAATGTGCATAGTATAAAAGTTAGATAGATAAGGGCACAAAAACGCTAGTAATAGACACTCATCAAGCCGCCTGCACGGGTTCAGCAGTGGGAATGGCCGATGCGGTCACCAGCGCGGGGGCAGGTGAGGAGGCTAAGGGCACTTCGACTAAATCCTGCTCGCTACAGCTCCGGCTAAAGGCCGCTGCCATGCTGTAGCGAGGTGTCCAGTTCAGCAGCGCTTTGGCTCGATGGTTGTTGTACCTAAGGGGTTTGAAGCGGGCCTGTAGCTTAGCGGGCACCAAAATACCGGGCAGCTTGGCTTTGCCACCTAAGAACGTTTGGTTGTACCACCCGGCTAAGTTGGCGATAGAACGCATCACAAACCAGCTGACGGGAATCAGCTTCGGCGGCTCGGGGGTGCAGGCGAGCAGCTGCTGAAGATAGGCAGCTTGAGTAGGCAGATTATCATCTACTAAGTTGATGGTTGCGCCGACGGCGGCGGGTGCGTTAAGGGCTAAGGCGATCGCCTCAGCGCAGTTTTCTACATAGGCCATCGGCAGCGTTGCTTTGCCGCCAATTTTCAACATGCGATCGCCGCCCACTTCAGCGCCAATCAAAGCGTGCCAAAGATTATCGCGACCGTAGATCATACCGGGGCGCAAAATGGTAACCTCGCCGCCCGCCTGTCCATCCGTCTGGCCGTCCACCTGGCCGAACGACCGATAGAGCCTTTCTTGAATAAGCTTAGTTTGGGCGTACTCATCCCGGTTTTGAGGGGCGCGCTCAATCGGGGCGACTTCATCTAGCAGCTGCTTGGGCTTCATGCCAAAAAAGTCGTATACCGAAAAGGTGCTAATGGCGACGAGCTGTTTAACGCCCGCTGACTCCATCGCCCACAGCAAATTTTCAGTCGCAATGACCGTGCCTGCAAACTGATCGTAAAAGTCGCCCGACTTTACCGCCGCTAAATGAATCACCGCATCGGCTGGAGTCAGTGCCTCTATTAAGCCTCGTCGCTGCCGCAAATCTTGACGCACAACGGTCACCCCAGGGTGAGAATGCCAGCTAATGCGCTCTACGTTGGTTTTAGCGCGAACGTTGGCTAGCACCTCATGTCCGGCCCGCAGCACAGCCGCCACCACATACTGTCCAACAAACCCAGCGGCTCCTGTAATAAATACTCTCTTGACTGGTTTGTTAGACATCTGATCGGCGTCGTTTATCCTGTTGTTGTTCATACTGTTGCTTATCTTGTCGTTTGTATGTTTGTTGTTTATAGATGATTTTCGGGGGCGAGCAAAGCTTCAACTAGGCGGCTCGTGCGAGCCATATCTTCAAATCCGACAGGTGGAACCTGCCCAGTGCTGAGCGCCGCGTAAGTTTCTCCTAGCAAATAGTGCAGCCCGTCGTAGGCGTTGCGCTGCATAATTTTGCTGCGAAAGTTGCGAACGCTTGCTGACATTAGCTCCCAGCCGCTGGCAAAGTGATTAACCAGGGGCGATAGCTGCTTGCCCAGGCTGCGAGGCACTACGCAGCGCAAGTAAGGCTGGAAT
>JBARVS010000023.1:0-21592 GCA_049646385.1 Phormidesmis sp.
CGCCACCGCCCACCAGCGTGATAAAGGTGCCAATGGTAATTAGATTTCTTAAGCTGCCTGAGACCTTGCCGATTTCTTTTAGCTCTAAGCTAAGGCCGCCCTCAAACAAGATGAGAGCTACGCACAAAGAGACAATGACTTCTAGCCCAACGCCGAGCGACTGCGGTGCCAGCCAGCTGAGTCCATCTGGCCCCAAAGAAATTCCAAAGATCAGCAGCAAAATAATGCTAGGCAGCTTTAGGTAAGCAGCAACAACCTGAGCAGAAATTCCCGCGAGAACGGCGAGGACAATTTGCAGCGTAATTTCAAAAGGCGCTTCCATAAGGTTAGGTGAGCGGCAACAGGCGTTGACATCAGGCTGTTTAAGATTGGCCTGATGAAATGGGTACAGAAATTAGTGGAGCGTTGAGATTCTCAAGCATAGCGCTTCAGGCGCTAGCGTTGGGACTAAATGGAATTTCTTCGACGGTGTTGACACTTAGCTGACTAGCCGTTTGTAGCAGCAGATAGGGATCGGGCGAAAGGGAGAGGACTGTCGGGATAGATGCTGGGGCGCGATCGCAGCGCAGATTAAAAGGACAGCGATCGCACAGTCCTTTCTCTATCGCAACTTTAGGAAAATCAATTGACTGCTCGTCTAGATAAAGTAGCTGCGTTAGTCGATCAGTCAAACGCTGTAAGTCCTTTTGAGTTTGCTGATGTTGATTGGCGCTGTAGTCAAATCGATAGAAAGTAGGCTGTCGTTCAGCGCTATTTGGCTTGACGGCTGTCAGTTCTGTCTCTAGATCACCGGACATCGCGCCTGGTCGGACAAACCAATAGGTCATCGAAAGCTGCTCGGGGCGAAGGTTTGTCGTTTCGCACAGCACATATAAATACAGCCGAGTTTGCCAGTCGGCTTCTAGCCATTCTTTACGAGGGGGATGCTGGTGAGTTTTCCAGTCAAATATCTGGCCTTGGTCAGGCGACTCTCCATCGGAGACACCGCCGGATACACTGCGTGAGCGCACCACCAGATCATAAATAACCGTCAGCAAATAGTCGTTAAATACCAGCGTGCGGCGGTGCTCACTTTGGCTGAACGCTTCACCATCATCTAAGCTCACTGAAGCGACTGGCAAATGCGCAAACACCTCAGGCGCGGCCTTTGCCATAGCCACGAGGCTATCAGACATCTCTGCATTTGCCCCGCTCATCACCTCTACAGGCAAATTTAGCGCCCGCTGCTGCATCATCAGGTGAAACTGACTGCCCCACTGCGTTGTCGCCTTATGATCGTAGGTAGACGGGCCAGAGAGTCCATCTATAAAAATGTACTGATACTTGCGATCGCAGGCATCCAAAATCGTTAAATGGCTTTGAGAAAGAGACAGCATTTCAATCTATAAATATATTCACAGGTAGCCACAGCCCCTACTTCGTCAGCACAAACAAGCTACCCTGATTTCCTCGCCCAATTCGCAGATCTTCATCTAAATAGGTCACCTCTAGCCAACCCTGCTGACGATCTGAGTTAATGGCAAAATCAAGTCCCTGTAAAAGGCCCAGCTTTTCAGTCGTCTCTAGCTTTGCCACATGCTGAGCTGCAGACTGATAGCCCAGCGCTCGCTGCAACCCCACCACGCCCCGAGTAAACCTTACGTTTACTCGCCGACTAGATAGCCTATTCGAGCCGTTGTATCCATCCTCAGCGGGCTCTGTGTTCATTTCTTGAGCAGGCTCTGTGTTCATTTCTTGAGCAGGCTCTCTGTTTATTTCTTGAGCAGGCTCAAAGTTCGCCACTACCGACACTAGCGCTTCGCAGTAAGGCAGGCTGTTAAGCTCGGCAATGTTGTAAATTTTTGATTCCTTTGGCCTTACGCACTGATAAATATCGCCGAGCTGAGCCAGTGGAAAGCGATCTATTCCTAGCAGCTCTTGGCTAGTGGTATAAAGCAGTCGCCAGTCGCCCGCCAATAGCTGCGGTGCAGAGAGCGGATCGGGCGTTGGATTGAGATCTTCTACCCGAGCAATGATGCTAGCGATCATCGCTCGGTCGTTTTCAGTCGCGGATAGCCCTCGGTTTTTTGAAGCGATCGCATTTCGCAAATCATTTTTGCTCAGCATGGCGATTAAATTAGGAACTCTAAAATTGCAAAACGTACTATCCGGAATTTTAGAAGAAATATATTCTAGAGATTGACATGATTTACTATTCGATGTAATTAATGCGATGGTAATGTAAATTAACGAGGGTCAACACGGCATCATCAGGTCAATCTCACGGCAAAAAGCAGCGGAGAAGTCCTGCATTCCTGTTTTAGGCTGTATATTTTTTAACCCAGCCTCTCAGAATAGGCTGACCAATCCCTACGATTTATGTAGGAGTTAAAAGCAAGCCGCCAACGCTTCATCAAATTCAACCCGTTCTAGACTTTATCGGTCAATTTTAGGCTAAAGAAACATACTCAATGAGCAACTACAATCCTTCCGTTCGTCAAATTCCTCGCCAGCAGCCCGCCGACGTTATTGCCCTTCAGCAAGATTCTTCTATTCTTAAATGGCTAGAGGGTACCGGCAGGCTGATTCCTCGTGAGCCTGTTGATAGTGTAGGCGACGAGCCCGAACCCGAAGAACTTGCCGACCTGATGGCTAACGAAGATAAAGATGACGATACGGACGATGATGAAATGTCGTTGGATGACGACGATGATGACGATGAATAGGTATTTTTAGCCGCTATCGGTATAGAGTCATTTGGCCGTTGAATCGCCTTTAAATAGCTTTGAGCGATCGCGACGCATTGCCGTAGAATTTGCTCCAACGGGCTCATCAGCTTAAATACCGAGAAAATATCAAAAGTTCTTAGTAGAACCAATGGTCAATCTTTGCTGCTAGGGCTCCCATCCCAAGCAAAAGCATTGAAGCAACTGACTTAATAGCTCGACGTGAAAAACTCTTTTGCTCACGCTGCAAAGCCTTAAGTCAAACATGGGAAAGGTGTGGTAAGTGAAGGAATTAATGTCGTGGATGCTAGGTTTACATCGAAGTCAATAGGTCTATCAGGGATAAAGCTCTCAGCGACTTTAGCCGTTGGCCTACTGGCTTCAGCGATTGGTTTAGATCTCGTCGCTGAGCGGGCGCTAAGCTGGGGGGCGACTAATATAACGATGCCTTTAGTGGCAGGCGCAGGGCTCTCAGCGCTGGCGGGATACGCGGTGCTACCTATTTTGCGCAGGCTAAAAGCCAGTCAGTTTATCCGAGAAGACGGGCCCCGCGCTCATCTTAAAAAAGCAGGTACGCCCACCATGGGCGGGGTTTTCTTTGTTCCTGTGGCCATACTTATAGCGTTGATTTGGACAAGGTTTTCAATGCCTGTGTTGGCGGTGAGCCTGCTGACGCTCTCTTACGCGGGTATCGGCTGGCTAGATGACTGGCAGGTGATGCGTCATCGCTCTAATACGGGCATTTCTCCTAAGATGAAGCTGCTGCTGCAAGTGAGCTTTGCGATCGCCTTTTGCCTATGGGTCACCACCTTAACCAGCGCCGATCCCACCATTCAAACCATTGACATTACTTCTATTGCGCTGCCCTTCGGCTTGGCGCTGCCGCTGGGCTTTTTGTTCTGGCCGCTCGCGGGCTTTGTGCTAGTCGCGGAAAGTAACGCCACCAACCTCACCGATGGCGTTGATGGACTGATGGCCGGAGCTGGCGCGATCGCCCTCTTTGGTCTAGCCGCCCTGATTGCGCCCACCCACCCCGATCTAATGATTTTTTGTTCTGTCCTCAGCGGCGCTTGCCTCGGCTTTTTGGCACATAACCGCAACCCAGCCAAAATCTTTATGGGCGACACCGGCTCTTTAGCCCTGGGCGGTGCCCTTGCCGCCGTTGGCATTCTCAGCGGCCATCTATTTGGCCTGCTTATTGTCACGCTGCTTTTCTGCGCCGAAACCCTCTCGGTCATCCTACAAGTGGGCTACTACAAAGCAACCAAAGGCTCCGATGGAAAAGGCAAGCGCCTCTTCAAAATGGCCCCGCTGCACCACCACTTTGAACTCTCTGGCTGGTCAGAGCTACAGGTCGTCAGCGTGTTTTACATCGTCAGCGCGCTACTCGTCACCGCTGCTATTAGCACCCTTGGCTGACCCAATCCAATTCTCTAGCATTAAAATTTATCAACCCAAAAAAGGGAGGCGTCACCATCAACGTCTCCCTTTTTTGTTTTTGGGCTATTCAGGCTATTCAATGGAGCTGACGGGAGTCGAACCCGTGTCCGCTCTAAGTAATCACGTATCGTTCATTCACAGGTATAGCCTTTCTAATCCTCAAGGCGGGAGTCTTCCATTATCCCGGAAGCAGGATGCTTCGATGAAAGTCTTATCCGGCGCACCCATCAAAGAAAGTTTGCCAGAGCATCCGTTGGGGGTTTAGTCCGAGGTGATTAACGGAGTCACAACTCAGACGCTCGAACCTATAAGAGGTTGTTAGGCAACAGCTACAAGAGCTTGCTTACGAGCAAAAGGTACGATGTCGTTTGCATGTATCTTTAAGTTTGAGCCTTTATTTACAAGAGTGGGCTCACTCTTGACCTGAATCACAACACGACTTTCGTTAAAACGTCGAAACCGTTTCAGCCCCGTGTGGTTACTTTTCATTATAGCGTTAAGAAAAGGTTGTGGCAGGTATTAGCAGCGCTAATTATGAACTTCATCACTTTTCGTAAACTTAAGTGAGACAGCTTTAACCTATAATTATTTTTTAAGCTTGTAAAAATACAGCTAGCTCGCTGACGCTTGAGTAGCTGCCCAAAAGAGCTGCCCAAAAGTCGTCAAAACCATGCGTTTATCGGCGGCATTTATCGGCGATTAGTGGGTTTGGCATCGGTTTCGACAATAGGATAAATAGGTCAACGCATAATGAGCACTAGCAACGAAAACGGCAATACCAAAAGCACAACTGGTGCCCGCACCCGCAAAAAAGCAACCAGCCCAGCCTCAGCAGAAGACAAAAAAAACGAGGATACGGTTGAAAAGGGCGGGTTGGTGAAGGCACCCAAAAAAAGTGAAATTATGGAACTGCCCGATCATGCTCGTGTGTACGTGTCCAACTCGTTGCCCAATCATCGCCCTATTGAATTGAGCAACATTGACGTGGTTGACTCAATGTCTTCATCGGGCATTCGTCCGGTCATGAGCGGCGCATTTGAAGTTGCCAATACTGATTCCTTGCCCGGTCACCGCCCGGTCGCCGTTAGCACCTTAGATATTTCCGATCTCGATACATTGCCCGGGCATCGGCCTATTGCCAGCAACGAAATTGACGAAGAGCCCGGAACTTTGATGGGCTACTTGGATTAGGCTGCTTAAATTAGGCTATGCGATACAGGCCGTACTCTATGCCTGCGGCGACCGCTTGGTAGGAGGCTTCTAAAATATTCGGCGACACGCCCGTGGTTGACCAGCGCTGCTCACCGTTGCTGGATTCCACCAGGACGCGAATATTCGCCGCTGTGCCCGCCTCGCTGTTGAGAATGCGCACCTTGTAGTCAGTGAGATAAAAGGTATCAATAACCGGATAAAACTGCGCGAGTGCCTTTCTCAGTGCTTTGTCTAGAGCGGCAACTGGCCCCATGCATTCTGCAACTTCCAGCACGTCTTTGCCTTTTACAGAAACCTTGACGGTTGCCCTTGCGCCAATATTGCACTGCATCTCTGATTGCAGCACATCGTAACTAACCTCAAACCCTTTAAGTTGAAACATTGACGTATGCTGGCCTAAGGTCTTGAGCATCAGCAGTTCAAAGCTGGCCTCCGCCGCTTCAAACTGATAGCCCTTGCTTTCTAGTTCTTTTACATCGTCAATAATTTGGCGCATGGCCGGGTCGCCTTTTTGTAAGTCGATGCCGTAGCTTTTGGCTTTAGCGAGCACCGTGCTCACGCCTGAAGAGCTAGAAACTACGATATGGCGACCGTTGCCAATGTCTTCGGGGCGGATATGTTCGTAGGTTTTGGGGTTGCGGGCAACGGCGCTGATGTGGATGCCGCCCTTGTGAGCAAACGCCGAGCGACCGACGTAAGGGGCATGATCGTCGGGGGCGAGGTTAACGATTTCGCTGATGAAGCGGCTGGTTTGGGTGAGGGCGGCTAGCTGCTGAGGCTTGATGCACTCGTGGCCCATTTTGAGCTGTAGGTTTGGGATGAGGCTGCACAGGTCGGCGTTGCCACAGCGTTCGCCATAGCCATTGATGGTGCCGTGAACCATTTCAGCGCCCGATTCCACCGCCGCTAAAGCAGCCGCTACCGCTGTGCCGCTGTCGTTGTGGGTGTGGATGCCTAAGCGCGGTGGGAGTTGGGTTTGGGTTTGGAGCCAAATTTGGATTCGGTGGGCGATCGCCCCCACTTCCTGAGGCAACGTCCCCCCATTCGTATCACACAGCACCAGCCACTCAGCCCCACCGTTCACCGCCGCCGCCAGCGTCTTCAGTGCATATTCAGGATTCGCCTTGTACCCATCAAACCAGTGCTCAGCATCGTAAATAACGCGCCTGCCGCTAGCCTTTAAAAACTCAACTGACTCTTGAATCATCGTGAGGTTTTCATCTAGGCTCACCTTCAGCGCGTCGGTGACATGTAAATCCCACGACTTCCCAAAAATTGTTAGCCACAGCGTATTGGCTTCTAGCAACGCCTGGAGCATTTTGTTATCAGCCGCCTGCTGATGAGGTCGCCGCGTAGAACCAAAGGCTACTAGCTGAGAGTTTTCGAGGGGTGCTCTTTGGAAATATTCAAATAGCTGCGTATCGACGGTGTTTGCTCCCGGCCAGCCTCCTTCAATAAAGGGCACGCCGATGTGATCGAGCTTTTTTGCAATTTTAATTTTGTCTTCGAGCGAGCAAGCAATCCCATGTCGCTGAATGCCGTCTCTGAGCGTCGTATCGTAAATCAAAACTCTGCTCAGAACTTTGTCAGGAGGTTTCATCTGGAACGTTTATCGCACTAAAAAATATTTTGGCCAAGAGCTGTAGGATAAGGGTTGAAGGGGCAGGTTGTGCTGACTTTTCACAAGAATTAAGAGCCGCTTTTCAATAACGACTGCCTGACACCTTCTCGAAAATACAGTCACTGTCACAAACGATCAGCGCTCGTCCATAATGGTAATCAAACGACTAGAGTTTCCCTTGGCAAAAGCCGAATATTTATTGAGCCACACTACTGCGCCTGGAGAAGGAGGTGACAAGCGAAAGCTTTGGGGTGAAGTTTTAGGGTTTGATAGTGCAGAATCAGTGCGTGAGGCAATATTAGCGCAGGTCGATTTAGATACCTTTGAGATGATAGGGCCTAATTCATACGGTAATCGCTATCAGTTGATCGTTCTTCTCAAAGACACATCAGATAGGATTCGGCATCTAAGAACAATTTGGATAGTGCTTACAGGCGAAACCGTTGCTCGGTTCGTTACCGCAGTTCCACACAAGTCAAGAGGCAATTAGAAATGAGCCAGTTTCAGCTCTTTGATTCTGTGAAGCTAAGAGAAAAAATTCTTTTAGAGGATGGTGAAACCGCACCTGAAGGCTGTCCCGGTGCCATCGTTGAGGTTTTTAACGATGGTGAAGCCTATATGGTGGAGCTGTTTGGCCGTTGGGTTGACCTTTCTGAGAATGGTGAGTTCGTAGACAGCACTGCCGATGCTTTAGATTCATTCATGGAGACCATCAGCGTCGAAACGGTTACTCCTCACCAAATCCGTTTAGTTGTTCCTGCTAGCGAAACGGTTGGCGTTCGCGCTCAGTTGCTTGCCCTAATGGATGAGCTGCCCGAGAATGCTTTAGAAGAAGTCAAGAACTTCGCTGAGTTTCTGAAAACGAAGCAAGCCAAAACTTTAAAAGCTTCGTAGGTATGATGGGTTTATTTTTTAGACGAGGTGCTGAAGGTAAGACCCGCAGTAACTCAGCCCAGAAACGCAAATCCTAGACATACCCGAAGTCAGATCTCGACGATCTCGCCCGATACGATTCTCCGGAGAGGCTTCGCCATCGCACTCAACACCTTGCGAGCCTTCGCCATCAACGGAACCAAATCAGACATCCGATTGCTGAGTGCAATTAGAACAACCACTGCAACACTAGCCTGCTTTAAGTTTTGCTTGTAGCGCAAATTTTGATTAACGTGGTAAATCCCTCAGAGGCCATTCGCTTAAGCAAGTCACCATTTTTTGTTCCAGCCCAGCCCATTTCTACGACCGTTCGAACATCATATTCAGTAAGTTCACGCTTGAGCGGTTGTGGAACGCACTCATCAAGCAGGATGCGCATCAGCACTCAGCATCTCTTTGCCTAGTTCAAATGCTGCAATAGCTTGCTCATGGCTAACGCTAGGAAAATGATCTAGAAACTCGCCTAGTGCGTCTCCAGCTTCAAGATAGTCGAGTAAGGTTTTCACAGGAACACGAGTGCCTACGAAAACGGGTGTCCCCCCTAAAATATCGGGGTCACTATGAACGACAGGCGATGTGAAAGTAGCCATAGGTGATCAGCAACGATTAGTTTGTAGTCAATCTAGGATCGATTTGCTTTGTGCCGAGAGATCGTGTTCATTATTTCTTTCGCCAGTCTTTTAGCATCTTCTTCTGATTTACATCTACTGGCAGAGTAACGCTCTACTACAACGCCCTCATCACTGAGTATCCTACTTCTATCATTTGCTTCAGCCGGACTCTCTATGTGGACTGTATCGCCATCGATTTCGACGCACAGAGCTATACCTTCTTTGATAATGATGAAGTCAGGTTCAATTCGAGAATAAGTTCGACCACCCTTAAGAAAGACAGCTAGAGGGGCAAAGGCTACACCCTGATTCTTTAAGGCTTTGTAGAGGTTTATTTCTGGTTGAGATCTAAAAAGCAAGCCATCGCATTCACGGCCTGCAATGTTGTCTGAACGAACACGCCCCTGATTGTTTATTCCTTCACCAGCTAGCCAGCCTTTTGCATCGTCCTGCCAAGTCTCAGAATCAACTAGCTGTGGAGATATCGCAATTTTTTCTACCCATGAATTCTCGTACAGGTGCATGAGAACATCTAACTTCTTCTTAATTGCCTCTGCAACATCTTCTACCTCATCTTTGATTTGGGCATATAGGAAATGTGCTGTCTCTAGGTAGACAGTGTATCCATCATAATGGCCATCATTCCAGTTGTTATAGTCTGTCTGTTGGGTAGAAATTTCACAGTAAGCGAGAAGCGAGACAAGCTTTGCATCGCCCTCAGAAGCAAACATCCGAGCTACATTTTGTATCAACAGATTGATATCGTCGTTAAACTCACCAGTTCTAGCCATATCTCTATCTAGGTATTGAGTAGAAGACTTGCTCGTACAACTTCTCGAATTTGACTACAGCTTTCTAGTGCGTTCTCCGCAATTTCTTGACTCACGATTGAGCCAGGGTAGCCAAACTCACTACCTTTCGTCAAGAGGAATTTCGTCACTTGTTGCATCGAAGCCCGGGTCGGCTCGATAGGCAGAACCGCATCTAGTAGGGATGGAAGCGGTTGGCAATCACCAAAAGGAATTTCGGCCTTCTGTAAGCGAGCCTTCAAGTACTGCTCTGCACACCACTGATTGAATAAACAAATGGCATTGTAATTGGGCTCTCCTTCTAGTTCCAAGTAGTTATGAGCCGTTTCGAATGTCGAGTTTGCCTTATCTAACCAGGCTTGCGCGTTAAACTTCACAATCATCTTTCTCCTGGGATATTCATCAGGCTACCTGGAGCGTTCTAGGTTCTGGAATAGGATCGCCTTCTTCCTGCCATGCCTCTACATACATTTCAATAACTGCTTCTCCGTTCTGAATAGCTTCTTCGCGAGTTTCGCCATGGGTACAAGGCATCATCACGCGCCCTGCAAACTCCGGAATCGTAACTAGGAAAAGCTGGTCTTCATCAGACCACTGAATAGTCATACTGTATCGATTCACACATCCCTCTCCTTCCTTACTTTTTCTAGTTCAGCTAGCAGCTTTTCCAACTGCTTTTCAAGATAGCGTGGAACGTCACTGCCGTTCTTGCCCGGAATAGTCATATTTCATTCAGCATAGGATGTCTCCATCGCTCATGACTACCTTTGCCGCGTTTAGGCAACTGCACAAATCCCTCACGAGAAATTTGAGCTTTGAGTTCTCGGATCTTTCTAGGCACAACGCTTCGCTGACTCCTGCGCTTAGCCTCAAGGATACCGAAAATAGATAATTGTCCATCTTTTGCGTTCTTGAGGCTTTATCTCTTAAAACAAATCTTTATCAGTCACTGCGCCTTTACTACTTGAAGACACAAGTTTGGCATACTTCGCCAACACACCGCGCTCATAGCGAGGCTTTGGCGGGCTCCACTGAGTTTTGCGCTCTGCTAGCTCGTCGTCGGAGACGTTCACCTGTAGCAGTAGCTTATCTGCGTCGATGGTGATGGAGTCGTCTTCTTTGACAAGGCCAATCGTGCCGCCGACTGCCGCTTCGGGCGCGACGTGTCCAACGACCATGCCGTATGTGCCACCAGAAAATCTGCCGTCGGTAATGAGGCCAACCGAATCGCCTAAGCCTGCGCCAATAATCGCCGAAGTGGGAGCGAGCATTTCGCGCATTCCCGGCCCGCCTTTTGGCCCTTCGTAGCGAATCACTATGACATCGCCCGCCTTGATTTTGTTCGCCAAAATTGCATCCAGGCAGTCTTCTTCAGATTCAAAGACGCGAGCAGGGCCTGTGATGCTGCGGTTTTTGATGCCTGTGAGCTTAGAAACGCAGCCTTCGGGGGCGAGGTTGCCTTTGAGGATACCGAGATGGCCCTGTGGATACATCGGTTGATTGAAGGGGCGAATTACGTCCTGATCGGCGGCGGGCTGATCGGGTACGCCCGCTAATACGTCGGCGATGGTTTGGCCGCTGACGGTAAGCGCATCGCCGTGAAGCAGACCTTCGTTGAGCAGCATTTTCATAACTTGGGGGATGCCGCCTGCTTTGTGCAGGTTAGTCGCGACGTAGCGGCCTGAGGGTTTGAGGTCGCAGAAGACAGGAACTTTGAGGCGGATGGCTTCAAAGTCGTCGATGGTGAGCTTGACACCGATGGTGTGGGCGATCGCCAGCAAATGCAAAACCGAATTAGTTGAGCCACCCACCGCCATAATCACCGCGATCGCATTCTCAAACGCCTTGCGCGTCAGAATATCTTGGGGCAAAATCTGCTGCCGAATTGCCTCAACCAGCACATAAGCAGACTTCTCAGTGCTGACGGCTTTCTCTTCATCTTCAGCCGCCATGGTAGAAGAACCGGGCAGGCTCAGGCCCATCGCTTCAATCGCAGAAGACATGGTGTTGGCGGTGAACATGCCGCCGCAAGAGCCAGCACCGGGGCAGGAATGGCGCTCTACCGCATCAAGCCTTTCTTTGCTGATTTTGCCGGCGCTGTATTGGCCCACGGCTTCAAAAGCGCTGACCACGGTTAAATCTTCACCGTCTAAGTGGCCCGGTTTGATGGTGCCGCCGTAGACGAATAGGGCAGGGATGTTCATGCGGGCGATCGCCATCACCGCTCCCGGCATATTTTTATCACAGCCGCCAATCGCTAGTACGCCGTCCATGCTTTGACCCGTGCAGGCCGTCTCGATAGAGTCCGCAATCACCTCACGAGAAACTAAGGAATACTTCATGCCTTCGGTGCCCATCGAAATGCCGTCGCTGATGGTGATCGTGCCAAACATCTGCGGCATCGCGCCTGCTTCGCGGAGGGCTGTTTCACCGCGTAGCGCCAGGGTGTTGATGCCCATGTTGCAAGGCGTAATGGTGCTGTAGCCGTTGGCAAGGCCGACAACGGGTTTGTTAAAGTCATCATCTTGAAAGCCGACGGCTCTAAGCATCGCGCGGTTAGGAGCCCGCTGCACGCCTTGGGTAACTACCTGACTTTTGCGATTATCCGGCATCCGATTTTCTCCGCTGTTGAATTTAGGTGTGAGACTTCCGCTTGGTAGCGGCGATCGCAGTTTTCCTATTCTTACAGAACTCTCGCCGCTCGGTAGTGGCGATACCGGATTTTTTATGAAAACGTCTATCGAATCATCGCAATACCCTCCCGAAGGGCGATCGCAATACGGTCGCAACCTGGCTGGCCTGAAGGTGTACGGCAACTGCTTTTTGTAGCTGAGGCTTACTTTCGAGCGCCTTTAAATAGCTCAATGACACCAAGCTATCTGAGGTGCTCGGCGGCTGATCGGCTGATAGCTTTGTGGTGAGATCTAGCCAGCTGCGAATGCCTGCGGGCAGCGTTTCGGTAAATCTTAACGGCAGCGCTGGTGTTGAAAAAGACTGGACGTAGGCTGAGCTTAAAAACGGCTCGTAGCGTTTGGCTTCAGGCGATCGCTGCTCTACAAAGCTCAGCGAAATCCCGCGCAGGAGCTGCCGCAAATTTTCCGTTACCTCGGGCCTTAGCTCGGCCATAAACGGTAGCTCACTAAGCGCTGGATTAATGTTGTCAGGATCGCCCGTGCTTAAGTGAGTGCCGCCAATCACAGCCAGCAGATACTTCGGCCCAGCTAATTGCTCAAACGGCTCTAGCTGATGCTCTAGGGTGGGCGTTACGCCGTCTTTTGTGCCCGTGAGCAGCAGGGTAGGAACTTTCACCTCAGAGAGGCCAGCTTTGCCAAATAGCTGCCCCGTAAGCGTGTTCATTGCCATGACTTGCTTGATGCGAGCGTCGCTTAAGTCGGCCTGCTGTTCGGGCAAATCAACGGCTGCACACTGTAGCCAGTCGGCAGGCGAAACGGCTAGGGGCTGAATATTTTGGCAAAAGCTTTGGAGCGACCGCAAGTCCAGTTTCGCCCCGGCTAAGGCTAGCCCTGTATACCCCCCCAAAGAATGGCCAATAATCGTCACATCTTCGGTATTAAACGCCCCTAAATAATCAGTATCGTTCTCATTTAGCTCAGCGAGGCGATCTAGCACAAAGCTCACGTCCCGAGGCCGATCTAAAAACTCTGAGGCTGGCAGTAGCCGACTAGGGGACTCAATAATAGCCGGATCTAGCGGCAGGTCTATCAGCGCCTGCACGTTGCTGCCGGGATGCTCAATAGAAACGACCGTGAGGCCGTGAGAGGCCAGATGCTCAGCAATGTACTTTAAAAAATAGCGGTCTGCGCCAAAGCCATGAGAGAGCACAACTAAAGGGCCAGTTGGGTTCTTTTGCGCGTCAGGGTTCCAGTAAATGCTGACGGGAACAACTCGGTTGCGCTGCTGATCGCGAAATGACAGCGATCGCGAAGAAAAGTTAGTCGATCCAGCCGCTGCCGGGTTTACATCTGTTGGCAAAGCGGTCTCAGGCTCTACCCGCAGCTCCTGATCGAGTACGCTGCTGAGTGACTGGCTCGCAAGGCTGGAAAAATTAAGCTGACCGAGGAGGGCGATCGCCGCACTCAAATCCACCTCAAGCGTCTCTTGTGGAATCGCACGCACAATTCCCAAAACGTTGAGACCATCGCCCTGCATCGCCGCTAGGCGAATCGCCGCCTGAATTTGAGGAATGGTAATGTTAGGAGCCACCTGAGCGAGCGTATTGAGCAGCAGTTCGCCATTGGGAGAATCGATCACATCTTCAATAATGCGATCGCTCATTCTCGGGTCTAAATCAAGCTTTTGCTGCAGGCTCAGCCTCACCTGCGGCGATAAAAACCGCTCATATAAACGCAGGCTAGCAGGCACCTCGCCCGTCTGTGCAAAAGACTCCAAGTCGCTGATCTCAATCAGCTGCTTCAGCGGGCCAACTTTTACCACCACCCGCTCTACGGCGACGCTAGGAGCCGCCACCAAAGCCAATAGCCCCAAGCTAAAGAGGCTAGCCCTCATCACCTTTGAACGGGTTTTAGAACGGGCCGCAGAAAGGACGCGACTTGTAGCACTCAAGGCACCGGACACTGGGCTCATGCTCATAGACACAACATAGACATGAAGGGACAAAGGTCAGCTCAAATTAGCTTCAAACTTCGAGAGGATTCAAGATGCTTCGGCATATCATCCAGCACACACAAAGAAGGTTTGATATTAGTATCTTACCCATTCATCTCAACGGATCGGGACGAGAGTGCCAGCTTAGTTAATCGCACAGAATCGCCGCTCAAAAGCCTGCCGCAAAGCTTAAGATATGCCCTGCTATCGACACCAAAGCCCAACAAATAGCGGATTTTATTAGCTATCTAAGAACCTTATTCGAGCAAGACCTTTTAGAATTGAGTATCTAGATTAGACGCTGATGCGATCGCCTAAGGAGCCTATAAATGCCAGATCAAAACAATAAGCAGATAAAAGAAGAGTTCATAACTCCCCGCAGCCAATATCAGGGCGAATTTACCCCTCAAAATTTAGCCTTTAACGCCAACCTGCAAGAGTTTGCCCAGCGCGTGTCCCTCATCTGCGGGCTTGAAACAGGCGGTAAGGTCAGTAGCTCTGATGCTTACGGCGATATCAAAAGGCTTTGGAAAGAGCTAAAAGCCTCTAAGAAAAATCTGCTTAGCAATCAAGATGCGCCTGATCAAGACTCACAAGCCTAAATAGCACGGGCCAGATAAAACGCGCTAGGCAAAATAATCAGTCACAGCTTTGGCAATTCGCTCAGCCGCACGACCATCGCCAAAGGGATTCACCGCTCTGGCCATAGCCATATAAGCGGCTTCGTTGCTCAACAGCTCTGAAGCCGCCGCGACTACGGTGGGCGGATGGGTACCTACCAGCTTAGCTGTGCCCGCCTCAATAGCTTCGGGCCTTTCTGTAGTTTCCCTCAGCACGAGCACTGGCTTACCAAGCCCCGGCGCTTCCTCCTGCAGTCCACCCGAGTCGGTCAGCAGCAGCACGGCGCGTTTCATTGCGCCTACTAGCTGAGCGTAGTCCAAAGGCTCTACTAAAAAAGCGCGAGGGTGGTTACCTAACTCGGCTTTAAGCGGTTCGCGCACGGTTGGGTTGCGGTGCAACGGCAGCAGCAGGGCCGTATCGGGAAATCGCTCTAGAATTGCTAAAAAGCTTTTAGCAATATCTATCAGCGGCTCGCCCCAGTTTTCTCGGCGGTGAACCGTCGCCAAAATTACCCGATGCTGATCCCAATTGAGGCCCGGAACTTCGCATCTTGGAGATTTATCAGCAACGGTTAGCAACGCATCAATCACGGTATTGCCCGTTTGATGAACGCCTTGAAAAACCCCAGAGGCGTGCAGATTGGCCACCGAGGTCGCGGTTGGGGCAAAGTGCAGCGTCGCGATTTGAGAGACGAGGCGGCGATTGGCTTCTTCGGGAAACGGGTTCAAAATATTGTCGGTGCGCAAGCCCGCTTCAATATGGCCTACTGGAATCTGCTGATAAAAGGCGGCTAAGGCAGCGGCAAACGCCGTAGTGGTATCGCCCTGAGAGATAACGATGTCAGGCTTTACCTCAGCAAATAAACGCTCTAACCCTGTGAGGCTACGGCAGGTGATATCGCTGAGGGTTTGCTTGGGCTGCATAATATCTAGGTTATGGTCAGCCTTTAGATCAAAAAGCGCCATCACTTGGGCCACCATTTCTCGATGCTGACCCGTGAGCACGACTGTCGTTTCAAACTGAGGGAGCTGCTGAAAGGTCTGAATGACGGGCGCTAGCTTGATGGCTTCGGGGCGAGTGCCCAAGGTAATGCAAACCCGAGTTTTGCGAGAATTGACCGGATTGAGCATGGCGATCGCCTAAAAATACCTAACAATACTAAGGAAAAAGGGATCCAAACGAACACAGCAAACCATGAAACAAACACCATGAAACAAACGATTACCCTCACCGCCACAGAATTTTCATCGCTTAATCTCAGCCCAGCCCAGAAAGTTATTGAGCCAATCTTGACCCATCATCCAACAAAGTCTCAAAATAATAAAGCGTTAGACGATCCTCAGCTAATCTTCAGCTTTGAAATCGACTTTCCCCGTGAAGATAGCGACCCCCGCGAGCTATCAGAAATTCCAGAAGTGCGCCTGTGGTTCATTCGGCTCAACGCCCTATATCCTTGGCTGCCGCTGTATCTAGACTGGGAGTCGGGCGAGCTAAGTCGCTACACCGCTATGCTCGTGCCCCATCAGTTCAGCCCAATAGACGGCATTCGCTACAACCCCGAAGCGCTCGAAATATTTGTGATGAGCAAGGTGTTCACGCTCGATAGCTGGCTAAAGGCTCAAAGCATAGACGGGCGATCGCGGCTCAAGTTCATGACCCAAATGCTAGGCTACGAGCTAGACGACACCCTCTTTAACTTATTGGCTTAATTTACCGACCTAATGTCGGTCTAAATTTCGATAGCGTCACGCTTTACCCCTACAATCACCTACAATCTGGGTCGTAGTCAGGAAAAGAGGAGTGCGCTTTAGGCATGGTGGCCACTATTGGAACGTTATTCATACTGCTGATCATCATTGGGATCGCAGCCTATGCATTCATCGAATGGCAATACCGACAAAGGCCGGGTAACGACCTAGAGCTAACCGCCACCGACTGGAAGCTAGACACCTACGAGACCAGCCACTACGCCATCTCTTTAGACACAGTTTTTACCAACCGCACTCGTACGCTAGAAATTTTTATTTCAGACGTAGCTGTTGACTATCAGCTGCTTTCATCCGGCAAGCTAGAGGGCATCACCGTAAAAACTGAGCTAGTACCGCAGCACGACGACTTTCCCGCCAGGGCCGATAACTACTGGTTTGCCTACATCGTCAAGCTGGGCAAAGCCACCCAAGCTCAGCTCACCATAGACATCACTGGCCCCGAGCTTAGCCAGCTCAAATCGCTGTGGGTGCAGGTGCACTACACCACCTACGGCCCCGAAGGTCGCATTCCCAAAACCGGGCATTTCATCTTCCCGCTCAAATTTCCTAAGCCCGAAAACGCTACTAGCTGGCGAGAAAATAGCGTGGCGCACATTTTACCCGTGCCCACCCACCTACTCACCAACCTCGATGACACCGTAGAAATTGTTAAGCACTACGTCAAACCCTGCGCCCAACCCGGCGATATCGTCACCATCGGAGAAACGCCCGTCGCGATTATGCAAGGCCGCCTGCGCCACCCCAACACCATTCATCCAGGCTGGCTCGCTAAGCGCCTGTGCTACTACTTTATGCCTACCTCCAGTCTGGCAACGGCCTGCGGTATGCAAACCCTAATTGGTGTCTCTGGCCCCTGGCAGGTAGCGGGTGCCTTTTTAGTGGGAGCAGTGGCCAAGGTCTGCGGCAAACCGGGCATGTTTTACCAGCTAGCGGGCGAGCAGGCCCGCCTGATTGACGACGTGACGGGCACCCTACCGCCCTTTGATCAGTTCATTGTGCTTGGCCCTGAGCATTCACAGCGTTTGGTCGATCAAATTTATCAAGAAACTGGCCTGCAAGCCGCCATTGTAGATGTCAACGATTTAAAAGCAGTTAAAATACTAGCAGCAACCGCCAACACTAATCAGCCGCTGCTGGTTCAGGCGCTCATTGACAATCCGGCAGGCAATGCCGACGAGCAAACCCCCGTGGTGCTGGTTCGTCCCAAAGCCTAAAGGAATCGCTCACAGGAATCTAGAGGAATCGTTCGCCGCTATGACCAAAACTTCACCCGACTCGGCGCTTGTCATCCGCTCTATTCACCTGCGCGATTTAGACAATGTTAGAGTAGCTGGCGCTACCGAAATTGCCTCTCATGCCACCGAAGCTCCAGAAATCGCGGAGTACATTCAACAGCTCCGCCGCTGGTATGGCCCGATGAAGGCACTCACGCTATTTCCTAATCCGCTTCAGCACGCTTTTTCGGCGTTTGTAGCAGAGGCAGACAACAAGCTGCATGGCATGATTCAGGTCTCGCCGTTTAACCGGACGCTGAGCACCTGGAAAATTGATCGGATGCTGGTAAATTTGGCTCAAAAGTCGGCTAAGCAAACCAAAAAAAGCGGTCATACTGAAGGTGACTCGGCTAATCAGGCCAAAATCGATCAGGCCAAAATCGATCAGGCCAAAGATAGTAGCGCAGATATCCCAACAGATATTCCGCCCTCCATGCACCTGGGCGTTGATGTCGGCTCGCGGCTGCTGCGTCACTGCTTTGAGCATATTCGCGAAGCCCAGTATTGGATCAGCGAAACCGATGTAAATGATACCTTTGGGCTTTCTCTCTATCGGCACAACGGGTTTCAGCCTTTGGCCAGGGCAACCTACTGGTCTATTCAGCCCGAGCAGTTAGAGTCACTCTCTGAACACGATCCGGATCTGCCTAATCTGCTGCCTGTGAGCAATGCCGACGCGCAGCTTATCTATCAGCTAGAGACGGTCTCCATTCCGCCGCTGGTGCGCCAGGTGCTGGACTATCAAATTCAAGACTTTAAGGCGACCCTAGCTGGCAAACTAAAGCGCCGAGCTAGCCGATTTATCAATCGAGAAGAGACGATTGCGGCCTACGTTTTTGAACCCCAGCGCAAAACCGCTATTGGCTTTTTTGAAATCAAAATTTGCCGAGATGGTAGCGCGGCCCATAGCGCAAAGCTAACGGTGCATCCTGCCTACACTTGGCTCTACCCTGAGCTGCTGGCTCAAATGGCGGGCGTCGTGCAAAAGTTTCCTAACCAGCCGATGCATATCACGTCACTGGACTACCAAACGGAGCGAGAGGAGTATCTTAAGCAGATTGGCGCGCTTGAAATTGAGCACACGCTGATGATGTCGCGCTCGGTGTGGCACAAAGTGCGTGAGTCGAAGGTGGGGGCGCTAGAGGGGCTAAAGCTACCGGGTGGACTGGCCGGATTGCAGCCGACTGGCACACCGCTACCGGGCCGTTTTTCGTGGGATGGCCCGGCGCTGGATCCGCCGGCTAGTGATGGCTTAAGCTGGGATGGCTTGGCGTGGGACAGGTTTTCTTTAGAGAATATGACTAAGCTGTCGCTAGAGCCTCGGGCTGGAGAGGGTGGACTCAATAAAGGGATAAAGAAAGATGAAGGGAGCGATCGCTCCAATTCTGCCCCGAGTTAACCAGCATTAAGGAATGTATCTTTGTCTCTAATAATTAGGACTAGGGAGGAGGCAATCTCGTATTGTGAAAAGGCGGATTCTCTCTACACCTGACCCTTACGTTAGATTAACAGCTAGATATGTATCGCCCTTTTTTAGAGCATTTAGAAAACTCCCTTAAACAAAGGTTCGACCTGACTAAGCGCTCTATCCCGGCGGGCTTAGAGTGCAACATCAGCGAGCGCGGTCGCCACCCGGCCACGATCCAAAGCTGGTGCTATCAGTGTAAAGAACTACGCAAGGCTCGCTATACCTATATCGATGCAGGCCAGAGCGCTCAAATTTTTAACAGCGTTATCTATCCCGGCTATCAGTACGACTTGCCCCTACTGGGCATCGACTTTCTCTCCTTTGGCGCGGTTAAAAACCTGATCGTGATGGACTTTCAGCCGCTGTTTCAAGACGAAGCCTACAAGGAAAAATACATCACGCCCCTCAAGGCACTGCACGATAAGTATCCCGATCTAGCGCAGAACTTGGAGATGAAGTTCTATGATGCTAATCAGTATTTCTCTAAGTATTTGTTGTTTGCTAAAACTGACCCCGAGACCGTAAAGACCAGAGCGCTTGAAGCCTTTAAAGACTACCTTCAGCTCTATTGGGAAATGATGGACGCGGCCACGCCTGACGATGGCAGCAGCGCCATGGCCCGCATTGCTAAAGCTCAAAAAGACTACGATCAGTACAGCGCCGAGCGCGACCCGGCATCGGGCCTCTTTAGCAGCTATTTTGGTCATGACTGGTCTGAAAAGTTCCTATATGGCTTTTTGTTTGAAGACGCGGTGCCGCTAGCCGTCAGTGGTAGAGCTAATGGCAGAGTCAATGGCAAATAAGCAAACTATTTATGAACCGTTTTTAGCAGCGGCGATCGCCCTCCTCCAAAATAGCTTAGAGATTAGCCCATACCCCATTCCTGAAGGCTTTGAGAGCAAGAGCGCGGTGACGGGCAAAGGCAAACGCCAAGCAACCGTTACCACTACCAGCTACGCTTCAAAATCGCCTAAGCTCCGCCAAATTAGAGCCGCTCACGTGCAGGGCGGCGAAGCGCTTCAGGTGCTTAACTTTGTCATTTTTCCCGAACTCACCTACGACCTGCCCTTCTTTGGCGGCGACCTTGTGACCCTACCGGGCGGACACCTGATCGCCATAGACATGCAGCCGCTGTTTCAAACCGAAGACTATCGGGCCAAATACACTGCGCCCATAATGGAGATGTTCCATCGTTATCAGGCGCATTTGCCCTGGGGAGGAGACTTTCCCAAAGAAGCCCAAGCGTTCTTTTCGCCTGCTTTTTTATGGACTCGTCCCGCTGAGACCGCTGACGTTACCACACATGTGTTTGAAGCCTTTCAAGACTATCTCAGGGCCTACCTTAACTTGGTTAACCAAGCTGAGCCCGTTACCGATCCTGATCGGCTAGAAGCAATTAAGCAAGCCCACTTGAGCTATGCTCGCTACCGAGCCGAAAAAGACCCCGCTCGAGGAATGCTCACCCGGTTTTACGGCCCAGAATGGACGGAAGAATATATTCACGGCTTCCTGTTCGACTTAGAGAAAGATCCGCGCATAAAAGCAGCATCAACGGCGTGAGGCTGCTCTTTATTTTGCGCTGCTTTTGCACTGCTATTTACCGCTATCTTGCCATGCCATTTTGTAACGTTAGCGCCTAATTATCCTATTTGCAGATCAATTTATAGACCAATCTATTAACACAAATCAGCGTTAAATGCTTGGCCTGCCTATGGTGTGAGGCTCTATGAATTTTATGAACTTTCTTAAACTTTCTTAGATACAGAGCCTATACGTCTTACTCTTTAAAGGTTAGGAGCAGTAGGCTTAAATGCCCGCTTCTAAAGATAAACACTAGGAGAATTTGGATCTATGCTTGATGCGTTTGCTAAAGTTGTCTCCCAAGCTGACACGCGCGGTGAGTACATTAGCGCTTCTCAACTGGACGCGCTAGACAAAATGGTTGCCGATGGCAACAAGCGAATGGACGCTGTTAACGGTATCACCAGCAATGCTTCTGCCATTGTTGCTAACGCTGCTCGTTCTTTGTTTGCTGATCAGCCTCAGCTCATTCAGCCCGGCGGTAACGCTTACACCTCTCGTCGCATGGCTGCTTGCCTGCGCGATATGGAAATTATCTTGCGCTATGTCACCTACGCTGCCTTCTCTGGCGATGCTAGCGTGCTAGACGATCGCTGCTTGAACGGCTTGCGTGAGACTTATGTTGCGTTGGGTACACCCGGTGCTTCAGTTGCTGCTGGCGTTGAGAAAATGAAGCAGGCTGCGATCGCGATCGTGAGCGATAACAGCAATGTAACTAACGGCGATTGCAGCAGCTTGATTGGTGAGATCAGCGGCTACTTTGACCGTGCAGCTTCTGCTGTGGCTTAGGTCTAGCCTAATAAGGCACAGGCTTTAAGGCTCAGGCTCTAAAGCTTAGGCGCTAAGGCTCAGACTTAGATAAAACACTGTAAAAAACTTAATTTGGGAGATCCTTAACGATGAAAACTCCTCTGACCGAAGC
>JBARVS010000024.1:0-8303 GCA_049646385.1 Phormidesmis sp.
CAATAGGGCCAGAGACGGCGGCGGCGTCTATGCGAGTAGCAGCGATGTCACGCTAGCAGCAGGCACTCGCTTTGAGCGTAATATGGCCACTAACAGCGGCGGTGGACTAGGTGCAGTGCTCGGCAGCCGGGTTGAGGCTAGTGCAACAACGTTTGCAGATAATGCTGCAATAACAGAAGATGGGGGCGGGCTTCACCTAGAGTTTGGAGCTACCGCTAGAATTGAAGACAGTGAGTTTGTTGGTAACCGTGCGGGTGATGATGGCGGTGGCATTTACAGTTCAGAGGCTGGAGCTGTTGTTACGGTAACTAATACCCTTTTGCAGAATAATCGCAGCGGCGATCAGGGCGGTGGGCTATACAGCAGCCTTGGCGCGATCGCCAACATCACATCTTCTACATTTGATAGCAACATTAGCAATAATGCTGGCGGCGGCGTTGCCATTGTCAAAGGCGGCACGGCTGCTATTGTTAATAGCGCCCTCACCAACAATGAGGCCGTTAACGGCGGCGGCTTAGTGGTTTCTCAAAACTCGTCGGTGAGCGCGACTGAAACAACTTTTACAGGCAACTCAGCAGCCGAAGATGGGGGAGCGATTTATCTTGGCGGCGAGGCTGGGCTGCAAATAACAGAATCTGAGCTTGCACAGAACACAGCAGGCGATCAGGGTGGGGCGCTCCATCACCAATCTTCAGGATCTGCTGACGTTGTCTCTACTGCATTTAGAGAAAATAGGGCCATGAGTGATGGTGGGGCGATCGCCAACAACTCTTCATCAGGAACTTTAACCATTACGGATTCTTCTTTTGATGGCAACACGAGCCAAGAAGACGGCGGCGCTGTGTATGCTCGATTGGGATCAAGGAGCACGATTGCAGGGAGCCGCTATACCAACAACCGGGCGATGAACAATGGTGGCGGTATCTATAGCGCTGGGGACCTCACGCTGCAAAGCTCTAAAGTTGCTAACAACCAGGCAGACGTAGGGGGTGGTCTGGCGGTGATTCAGGGGAGCGCTACGATTGCAACAAGCCAGATTGAAGGTAATATAGCTGGCTCATTGGGCGGCGGTGCTTACGTCAGCCCCAATGCTGAGCTGAGGATAGTCGAGACTACTTTTGAAGGAAATCAGGCCGCTCAAGGGGGTGGACTGTTTAATCACGGCACCAGTATTCTCACAAACGCAACGCTGAGCGGAAACGCTGCGACTGCAAACGGTGGCGCTATTCACTCAGCAGCGGGTAGCAGCGATTTAACCTTGCTCAACAGCACTATTAGCAACAACAGCGCTGGGCAAGCAGGCGGCGGCATTTTTGAAAACGACACCCTAGCCGCTCGACTGCAAAGCACCCTCGTGGCGGCAAATGAGAGTGCTATCAATCGCGATGTTAGCGGCGCTTTTGTCGATCAAGGTGATAATTTAATCGGGGAGGCAGATGGCTCAACCGGATTTTCTAACAGTCTCTTAGTCGGCACTGCCGCAGCGCCTGTAAACGCAAAGCTCCTGCCGCTAGCCGATAACGGTGGCCCCACTAAAACGCATCTGCTGCAAGCGAGCAGTCCGGCGATTAATGCGGTGACAAACAATGTTTTTTTGACGGGCGACCAGCGAGGGATGACTCGGCCCGTGGGTGCGGCGGCGGATATCGGCGCGGTAGAGCTAGCGGTAGGGGAGGCGTCGGCTGAGGTTTTAGAGGCGATCGCCCCTAACCATCCTTTTCTCCCAGTAAAACCCATAGCGCCGATAGAGCCAGTAATTCCAGCCGATCCAGGTCTACCTGCTAATCCTGAAATTCCTTCGGCTCCAGACCTGCCTGCAGATACCCGCCCCATTCCAAAGCTAGAAACGCTACTATCAGCTGATCGGCTAAACCCATTGCTTACACAAGTGGGGGGTACCGACAGCGCGGTTATTTTGGGGCGATCGCCTAACGAAAGCCAACAAAGCGCCGATAACAACGACATTCGCAAGCTAGAGCAAGCCTTTAGCCAAAGCTTTGAAGACTATTGGAACCTGTCACTAGGGCCAGATCTCACTTTTGATGAGGTTCAAGTCATCTTGCAGCGCGCTCAAGAAAAATACAAAGTAAACTCGGCTGTTGTCTATGCAATATTTGCTTCATCAGAAGAAAGCTCAGAAGAGAGCGAAAAGAGCAATTCAGGCATCTCCAACATTCTACAAATAGAACCCGCGCCCAGTGAAAACGATCTGTTGAATCTAGCGCTGATTATGCCTCAAGGTGAGCTAGTACGATACTCGCTACCGATTACTCGGCAGGAAGCCAATCGGCAGGTCAGGCTATTTCGTAGCAATGTCTCCGATCCTGAAGACGCCTTTGGCTATCGTCCGCTGGCACAACAGCTTTATCAATGGCTGCTCGCCCCGTTAGAAAAAGACTTAGCCGCTCAGGGCATTCAAAACCTGATGTACGCGCTCGATACCGGGCTACGAACGGCTCCTATTGTAGCCATGAGAGATGATGACGGGTTCGCTTTGGAGCGCTACGGCATTTCTGTTGTACCAAGCATGGGCCTTATGCAGGCCGACTTTCCAGCTTCAGTGAGGCGGGCTACCGTGGCCATGGGCGTAGATGAGTTTGAAGGCCAAAGCCCTTTACCCGCCGTGCCAATTGAGCTACAGGTTGTGCAAAACTTTGTTCCGGCTTCTCATACGGTGCTTAACGAGGGCACTACGACCAATGCCATTCGCAGCGTGCAGGCGCTAGAGCAGCCAGGGATTCTGCATCTGGCAACTCACGCTAACTTTGATGCTTATTCGCCTGACAGCTCTTCGATTCAGCTATGGAACGATTCGCTGAGTATGGCAGAGTTCAGCACGCTCGACTGGAGAGGGTCTGATTTAGAGCTGTTGATTTTGAGCGCTTGCTCTACGGCGCTGAGCAGCCCTAATGCTGAGCTAGGCTTTGCCGGACTAGCCGCCGCCGCAGGCGTAGATGCCACCGTTGGCAGCTTGTGGCAGGTGTCAGATATTGGAACTTTGGCGCTCATGAGTGAGTTTTATGCTCGACTCGACTCTAACGATCTGCGGTTTGAGGCGCTCAGGCAGGCACAGCTAGCGTTGCTTAGGGGCGAAACGAGAATTGAAAACGGCAGTTTGATCACGAGCAAAGGAGAGATTGATTTGCCCGAAGAATGGGGCTTGCCCGCAGCAGCGACATTAGATCATCCATTTTTCTGGTCGGCTTTTACGATGGTGGGCAATCCTTGGTGAAGATTAACGATATGAAAAGAAGCGGGTTATTGGGGCGATCGCACAAACTTCAGCTTAATACCGCCCTTATTGCCCAGCTTGCCACCGTTGCCCACCAAGCTGAGCTGTCCTTCCGCGTTAATCTCTACCGAAAGCTCCACTTCATCAAGCTGCAACCCAGTTTGAACAGTCGCCTGATCAAATAAGTCGTTAATAACCGAAAGCATTCCCTGCATTTGGGCCTTTAGCGCCTTGGCATCTAAAGGAACGCGCTTTTGCCCGGTCACCACCTGCGCCGCTTCCAATACTCGGCTCGGAATGCCAACAAAGCCGCCGCCCGTATCCAGCCCGCCCCGGCGACCTTCCACCTCAACCGGAGCCTCTATTTCTTCTGTTGTTTCGGCAATAATCCAAAGCGTATTTTCGTGGGTCGTTGGCTCAGTTGTTGGCTCAGTTGTTGGCTCAGATATTGAGTCAGGCATGATAATTTTTCATAGCGGTGGGCTTATTAAGCGATGATATTACGCCATGGCTCACGCCCATGCCAAGATTTCCTCATCAAAATAGTTGACGCCTTTAAAAGAACACTGATACGCTAGTGTTTATAGCTACTGCGACCACGCAATGGCTCACCGCCCGAAAATTTAGCAGCCGCTGCCGATAATTGCGCAAACAATCACCGACAGCTCGCCCCCTCGCTGAACCAACCAGCAAGGCGGTTATGTGCATGATGCCATAGCCACCCTGACTCTTGGCAAGTTGGGGTGGCTAAGTTTTTGGGTTTCTTCCCTCTACTCACCTGAAGAAACCATGAAAACGACAATCTATTTGGCCAGCGACCTGCCCACCTTCCGGCAGGCCGCACCCCTTACCCTGCAAACCTCTACGCCGCTTAACCCAATTAATTTCAGGCGTCATTCTCCCAAAGAAGAAATGCGTCACATTTTGTTAGGAAGTCCCGACGCCATTCGCCAAACGATTTATCTATTGCATTCGCTCAACTATGCAGAGCCTTTACTATGGAGCCCGGTAATGGCAGTCGGCGAGCAGATGATTATTACGCCTGAGCAAGGAGAGGCAATGAGTCTACTACGACGAAGTTTGTAAGGGGTGGGGCGGTTGCTTTTAGGAGGGGCTATCTCAGCCTCTCCTCCAGGCGATCGCGCTTATACGTCAACATCAGTTTCATCGGCAAGCGCACACTGCAAAGCCAAACAGTCATAAGCAAGATTGGTAAAGCATCCTGAAAGCCGATGTGCATTTTCTAGCACCTTATCACTATCAAGTGTGTAACTGTAGGCATTGCGAACAAGGTGACGGAAGCTGAGCAGCGATCGCAAATCAGCAGCCGTTTGCTCTCTCAAAACAGTCGGCCTACTCTCAGTAGCGCCAACCATCTGCGCTAACAGGTTCCGATGCCATTGAGATCCTTGCGGTACAACATCATCAAGTTCCTTAGCGATCGCTACTAAAATTCGCTCTATTCCTGTGTAAGCGCTTTGTAAGTTCATCGCAATGCCACCTACGATACCCTCATAGGCATCAGAGTCCTTTTCTACGCTTCTCTAACGCCGCAATGAATTTAGTGTTGGTCTGAACGCCCTGTTTAACTTTGCCTAGTTCAATCTAAATTTGGCCGAAAAGCTCTTGATAGCGGCTCACAAATCAACACCCTTCTTCTCAATGGCCTCTCTGATCTCTGGATATGCCTTTTCGATAGGCACCAAATCAATTGGTGGGAAATCATATGGCCCGAGGACATCGTTAGCGGCTGTCCAAGCGTTGAAAAACTCGCCATCGGGCAGCTTCCAAACCGCCAAGTCAATATCGGATCTGTCGTGCATATGCTCATGGTCAAGCAAAGAACCAAATAAAACAGTCCGCTCAACTCCAAAATCGGTTTTTAGCATTTGCGCGATTTTGCGAGCAGCTTCCCATCCCTCCTGCTGACGAATTTTCATTCGCTTCAATCGCTGAGGCCGATCTGCCTGAGCCGCTTTCATCTGAGCCATCACCCGCTGACGCTCAGACTCTGGAATAGGTCTAGGTTTACTGCGAATCGGCTCACCACTCTGTTCAGCCTTCGAGGTGTTAAATGGCAAAGGCTTTTTATCATGAAGCATGTTTACAAACTCCAGCACAATCTTTTGCTGTGGTTCGGGGAGGCTATGCCATTTTTCCAAAAGCAGTTGTTCTGAAGTCATGAGTCAAAGGTGCATAGGATGAATCAATCGTCTACATTCATACAATAGCTTGCTAGCCTCTCCGATGTTACCTGTGAGCTGTTTGTGCTCAGCGCTATGCAGCAACGAGCGCTATGTTCTTATAGTCAGACTCATCAATTTGACTCAGCTCCCAGTTATTTTGCAGATTCAGCCAAAACTGAGGACTTGCCCCAATTGCTCGCGACAGCTTCATCGCCATTGACGCGCTGATACCTCGTTTCCCACGACAAATTTCATTAATCGTTTTCGGCAACACACCGATATGCTTAGCCAGATCTGTTTGAGAAAGGTTCAGTTCCCCTAACTCGTCTTTCAGGACTTCGCCTGGATGTATAGGGGTTACGTGAAAGTTATCCATCTTTACTCTCCTGTCGGGCTAGCTATGATAATCAACAATTTCGACTTCATCAGCGTGATTTCCTTCCCATCGAAAACAGATTCGATACTGATCATTCACCCGAATGCTATGTTGGCTCGATCTATCTCCCTTCAAAGCCTCAAGTCGATTACCTCTCAGCGATCGCAAGTCTTGCAATGAAGTAGCCGCACCGAGTCGAGCAAGTTTTATCTGAGCCTTATGATGCAGCTTTTGAGGCAAAAGCTTTAGTGCAACTTTGGTCGCCCTCCCGTAGTTAATATCTTCGGTTGCCTTATTGCGAAAACCGCGTATTCCCATTTAGTTACTGTACCGCTTAGTGGGTTAGTCGTGTCAGGAAAAAACAAAGGTAAAGAGCAAAAGGACAAAGGGTTACGCAAGAGTCCACGAGGAACCGCATACTACACGAAAACCGAAGTTGTTGAGCCTGAGGTCGCGCGTGTACCTGACGCGATTGGCTGAGCGGCACTTGTCTGGGTTGTTGCCCCAAGAACCGCCCCGCAGCAGCCTGTAGGCATTGTCATCAGCTGATAACCAAGCGCTTCCGTCGGTCGGAGCACCCGCATAATTTTTGTGCCAATGATCCAGGCACCATTCCCACACGTTACCGTGCATGTCACAAAGGCCGAAGGCATTAGCTGAAAAGCTATCCACGTCGGTTGTCTTATTCCGATATTCCCCTTTTTGACCGTTCCCATAGGTATGATTCGCGTTGTAGTTTGCTATTTTTGAGCTTAGGGTGTCGCCGAAGTAAAAGGGCGTCGTGGTTTTAGCTCTACAGGCATATTCCCATTCTGCTTCGCTAGGTAGTCGATACGCTCGGCCTGTGTGCTTTGAGAGGCGTTTGCAGAACTCAACTGCATCGTCCCAACTGACTTGTTCGACGGGGAGGCGATCGCCCTTAAATCGAGAAGGCTCAGACTTCAAATCACGCTCGACTTTAGACAAAGCTGCCACAGCTCTCCACTGTGCCTGAGTCACCTGGTACTTACCCATCCAAAACGGCTTCACCGTCACCGAATGCTGCGGCCTTTCGTTATTCTCCCCTTCACCATCAGCCGAACCCATCTGAAAAATACCGCCAGGAATCGCCACCATATCTAGCTCGACGCCTCGGTCTAACATCTCTCGCCGATATTCTACCTGTCGCGTTTTCTTGCCCGTAACGGTTCTCCTTCTCTCAAGATCGGCGAGTATTGCCGTACCGAGAGAATAATCGTCATCGTCGTCGTCAGCCAAACCCATCTGAAAAGGATCGCCAAGAAACGCCACCACGTCTAACTCCATGTCTCGGTCTGACGTATCTCGTTGATATTCTACCTGCCGCGTTTCTTCGCTCGTAATAGCTTTCCCTGTGTCAACCGTCTGCGGTTTAGGTATCTTCTCAGAGACTGGAGCTTCAATCCTGCGGCTATCGGCAGTTGTAAGGAGTGAAGAGGGATTAGTCGTCCGCTGCGATCGCTTCACAGCAATCCGACCAATCGCCGCGATCGCTCCTCCATCTGCTGGAGAAGCCGCCAACACCCGCACCCAAAGCTGCTGCGCAAACTCCAAATCGTCATTTAGCTCAGCCGCCTGCGCATCGTGCTTTAGCATCAGCACATCCTGCAATCTCGTCGCCTGCTGCGGCAGCAAAATTAAATGATTTTTAGAAATCGGCTCCACCGAAGTGCGTGGCATCTGAGGCGGCTTGCCATAGCGCTCATTTAACGCAGGCACCTGAATGCATAGGTATTGATCCAATCGCTCAACGGTGGCGCAGTTGTTAGCGCCTTGCAATCGCAGTCCTTCTAACAGCGCATAAGTGAAAGAACCATGCTGCAAATCTTCAATTTCGTAAGATGACTGGTGCGGGCTGCATGAATAAATGGCGATTAAGCCTTGCTGCGCTTCTACGCCAAAGCCCTGGCCTTTTCTTTTGCCGCGATCGCGACAAGCATCCACCAGCAGCACCGTATTATCCGCCCCACAGTTGCGCAGTGAGTCGGCAATATCGCTCATCCGCAGCGCCGTCCCTGCAATATCTCCTGGATCAGCATCAATTGGCAGCAGATAATCGTGGTCGTCATGAATTTCACCATGACCCGCGAAGAAAAACCAGAAGTTGTCGCCTACGCCCAGCGATTTTGACTGAAACCATTCGCGAAAAAAGCGTTTGAGATTGGCATAAGTGGGGAGCGATCGCATTTCCCCCTTTGGCGTCACAATCGGCGGCGAATCATCAGAAAAATAGTAAACCTTCTCGAACTTAACCTCATTCAGGAAAAAATCGCGAACGGATGAAGCATCCTGCACAGCGTATTTCAGCGGCTGTAGATTGTAGTAGTGATTAATGCCAATGCAAATGGCCCAGTTCTTGCTCATAGCACCGCAATTTCAGGAGGCGCATTCAGTGTAAACCAACTGGTAGGACACCGCCGATCATTCGCTACACTATATAGAGCCTATTTGACATCTTGAGTAGCGGCTGCAAGCCGCTTGACCATTAGCC
>JBARVS010000025.1:0-6310 GCA_049646385.1 Phormidesmis sp.
GGATAGGCCAGCGCGCTCACGTCATACCCCAGCTTTAGCGCGTTGTGATAGTCACTAATTTGCGGCTGACCGTGCAGCAGGCTCGCGAGCCAATCGGCCTGATGAGCTAGGTAACTGACTCGCTCTATTTCGTGAGGCTCTAGCGTGTCGTGCCACCACAGCGCCTTGGCTAAGCTAGAGGTGGCGCTAAGGGTAGGGCTACTGGCAGGCGCAACGTCAGCAATTTTGGGCACGACGAATCGAGATCGATCATCGTTGTACATCAGCGCTGGGGTAATCGGCTGGGCCGCTTCATCGCACAGCAGGACGGTGCCCGAGGTGCCGTTGATGGCAATACGGGTTATCTGCGAACGAGCCGAGACCTTTAAATCGCCGATGACCGCCCACAGAGCTTGCTGCCATATGCTAGGGGTAGCGGCGGCTAGGGTGGACTCAAAGGAATAGCGGGACTGGGCGATCGCCTGATTAGCCGAGTTGATGGCGATCGCTCGCACCCCAGAAGTGCCAAAATCAATCCCTAGCGACAGCATGACTACGCTCCTATCAAAAAACCTCTAAAAGTTCACTCATTTAAGGAACTTTCAGAGGCATGTTTCAAAGTCTATCTGCTTAAAGCCCTGCTTAGAACCTAGACGCTGACTTCACTCACTTCACGCGAAATAAAGTCAAAAGGCTGATCGATAAAGGAAAGGTCTGCAACGCCCGCTTCAATCGCGCGAGCTTTTACCATTTCCTTCATAATTTGAATGCCTCTGACCGTCGGCGCAATCGGTACGCCTAGCGAATTGTAGGTTTCTCGCAGCCCTTGCAGCACTCGCTCCATCAGCACATCGTTATTACCGGCAACCATCGCGTAGCTGCTGTAGCGCAAGTAGTAGTCCATATCGCGCAGGCAAGCCGCGTACCGCCGAGTCGTATAGGCATTGCCACTGGGCCGAATCAGCTCAGGAATCTCTTCAAAGAGCTGTTTGCCAGCTTCTCTAGAAATTTCAGCCGCGTTAGCGCTAATCATGGCGGCTACCTTGACGCGATCCATACCCGTTGTGAAATACGACTGCAAAGAATCTATGGCAGCTCGATCCAGGTAGCGACCTGTCGTGTCATAGCTGCGAATCAAACTGGTGACCGTATCTCGCATGTTTTTTTCCTCTTTGGCTCCCTCTTTAAGAAACCCTTATGCAAACCTACTAATATTTCTAATATTAAAGTCTGACCTTAAAACCTTCGAAAGTCACTCGAAAGGCATAAGCATCAGAGGGTTTGGCTTTACCCGTGGACTGCTTATCAGTCTACCATGGCAAATAAATCCCCTCACGGCTGCGCTTAGCCATAGCAGAGTTATCGAAGGAAAAGTTTACACTTTGTGAGCTTAGCTGAAACATTTCGTAAAGAAAACAGCGTAACGAAAGCGATGTTTTATGACGCTTGAGCCTAATTGTTACGTGTTTTGTATAGGAGTATACAAAATCAACCCTTTGCTATTCATACGATGAGGAACGTCTTACGTGGATCCATTCAGGACAGCTAGCGCCTTGATTCGGAATGGCTCTTTTTAAAAAACTTAGGAAGTAGATATGACTGGAAACGAGTCGCGTGTTCAAGCAATTTATGAAATTACGAACAAAGAACCCATTGAGTCTAAAGCGCCACAAAAGCTAGAAGATATTTGGGCCTCGCATGTCTTTAGCCTGAGCAAAATGCAGGCTAGCCTTCCTAAAGACACGTTCAAGTCGCTAAAGAAGACGATCAAAACAGGAGAAGCGCTTGATCCGGCGGTCGCAGACGCGGTCGCAGGCGCAATGCGAGACTGGGCGATGTCTATGGGCGCTAGGTTTTATGCGCATGTGTTCTATCCGCTTACTGGCCTAACTGCCGAAAAGCACGATGGCTTTATTTCGCCTCAAGGTGATGGCGGCATCATTTCAGAATTTTCGGGCAAGCTGCTCATTCAGGGCGAGCCTGACGGGTCTTCTTTTCCTAACGGCGGCATTCGCGACACCTTTGAAGCGCGTGGATACACGGGCTGGGATGTAACCAGTCCGGCCTATATCTTAGAAAGCGAGCTGGGTGCAACGCTGTGCATTCCGACCGTTTTTGTCTCTTGGACGGGCGAAGCGCTCGATAAAAAAACGCCGCTGCTGCGATCTATTGCGGTTGTCGATAAAGCGGCGAATCGAATGCTGAAGCTGCTGGGCTGTCAGGAGGTTGCTTCGGTTAATTCTAGCTGTGGGGCTGAGCAGGAGTATTTCCTGGTCGATACTCACTTTTCAAATGCGCGCCCTGACCTGCTGATGACGGGCCGGACGCTGTTTGGCAAGGCTCCTGCCAAGGGTCAACAGTTTGACGATCACTATTTTGGGGCGATTCCGCCGCGCGTGCAGTCGTTTATGCATGAGGTGGAAGAAACGCTTTATAAGCTGGGCATTCCGGCTAAGACTAGCCACAATGAGGTTGCACCGGGGCAGTTTGAAATTGCGCCTGTGTTTGAGTCGGCTAACGTCGCTAGTGACCACCAGCAGCAGATTATGACGACGCTCAAAGACGTGGCCAAAAAGCACGGCTTTATGTGCTTGCTGCATGAGAAGCCGTTTGCGGGGATTAACGGCTCGGGTAAGCATGTCAACTGGTCGATTGGCAATTCCACCCAGGGCAACCTGCTCGATCCGGGCGATACGCCTGAGGAAAATTTGCAGTTCTTAGCCTTTTGCGGCGCGGTGATTCGCGGGGTTCATCTGTACGGGCCGCTGATGCGTGCGGTGATTGCAACGGCGAGCAATGACCATCGTTTAGGGGCGAATGAAGCGCCGCCAGCGATTATGTCGGTTTATTTGGGTAGCCAGCTTGAGGACATTTTTAATCAGATTAAGGATGGGAAGCTGACGGGATCTAGCCATAAGGGGATCATGAACTTAGGGGTAGACGTGCTGCCGCCTTTGTCGAAGGATGCGGGCGATCGCAACCGAACTTCTCCGTTTGCCTTCACGGGCAACCGCTTTGAATTTCGGGCGGTGGGCTCTAGCCAGTCGGTTTCTGGCCCCTTAATTACGCTCAATACTATGATGGCCGACTCGCTGAACTGGATGAGCGATCAGCTAGAGGGCAAGCTTTCGGGCGATGGCGATATCGGTAGCGCGGTGCAAGCTGTGCTCAAAGACATTATGGATAAGCACGGTGCGGCGGTCTTTGGCGGCAACGGCTATTCTGACGAGTGGCATACAGAGGCGGTTGAGCAGCGCGGCTTAAAGAATATTCCGACCACGGCTGATGCGCTGCCTTTCTTGAAAGATCCCATCATTAGAGAGCTGTTTGCAAGTACGGGTGTGCTGTCACCGACTGAGCTGGAAAGCCGCTTTGAGGTGTATGCCGAGCAGTATATTCTCTCGATTGAGGTAGAAGCTAAGCTGGTGTGCGATATGGCCAAAACGCTGATTTATCCGGCGGTGCTGCGTCACTTGGGTGAGAGCGCCGGGACAATTGCTACCCTGGGCGATATCGGCATTGAGATGGATAAAGCGCCGATTGAGAAGGTGGCTAAGCTGACTAAAACGCTGCTAGACGGGGCCAATGAGCTGGAAAGGGCGATCGCCAAGCACGACTTTAGCGCTAGCGAGGAGCATATGAGCTATTGCGCTAGCACCATTTGCGGCATGATGGACAGCATTCGCTCGGCGGCTGACGCGCTCGAAGGCGAAGTTGCAGATGACCTGTGGCCGCTGCCTACCTACGAAGAAATGCTTTTCATTAAGTAGGTTGGGCTGCACTCATAAAACCCAGCATCCGCGCGTAATTTTGTCATGTGGATGGTTGGGTTGCGGTAAGCCTTAACCGAACCTACGGGTTGAATATGGCTTTGAAGAAGTCGCCTGTTGCGGGCGGCTTCTTCTTTGTTGTAATCACTTTTACTTACAGCAATCTTCAGGCAGATTTTCATTCATTCGCGCCCACATTTTTCTTAACAACCTTTTACAATAAGAAAAGTTATTGATGAAAACACTGCGCCTAGTCTTAGAAATCACATGCCAGAAACGCTCACCCCGCCTGATACAATCACTAAGTTTGCCTACCAAACCTTCCAGCAGGGCAAGCAGGTCTTTGGCTTCGCTCATAAAACGCTCAGCACCCGATTTTTGAACACGATTTTTGAGCAAAAGCGCAACGAGCCTAATCCGCTTAATCCAACCATGCTTCAGGCTATTCAAAGCCGAATTGATGAGCTGCTTGAAGAAGACTGGCAGGACGCAGAAAAGGGCGTTTATCCCAAGCAGGCGCTCTTTGAAAATAACTGGAGTGATTTTTTTCGCTACTACCCTGAGCTATGGGTAGATCTCCCTAAGATTTGGGATCGGGCCAGCAAAAAGCGCCATCAGGAATTTAGCGAAGGCATTAATACCGAAGGCTATCCTGACTACTACGTGCAAAACTTTCACCATCAAACGGACGGCTACTTTAGCGAATACTCCGCCAACATGTATGACCTTCAGGTAGAAGTTTTGTTTAATGGTACGGCGGCTCCCATGCGTCGCCGAATTTTGGCTCCGCTGAAGCAGCACCTTAGCCAAATGCCGCTTGAGCCGAGCGCCAGCCCTCAGCCTATCAAGCTTTTAGACATTGCCTGCGGTACGGGCAACAGCCTTCAGCTGATAAATCAGGCCATGCCTGATGTGGCGCTTTATGGCGTAGATTTATCGCCTGCCTACATCCGTAAGGCCAATGAGAATTTGGCTCACAGCAAAGGCATCATTCCCGCTCAGCTCGTGCAGGCCAACGGTGAAAACCTTCCCTTTGTAGACGAGTTTTTTGAGGCGACGACCAGCACGTTTTTGTTCCATGAGCTGCCTGCTCAGGCTCGCCAAAACGTCATCAACGAGGCTTTTCGGGTGACGAAGCCGGGAGGTATCTTTGTGATTTGCGATTCTGTGCAGGTGATGGATACGCCTGAGTTTGAGCCGCTGATGGAAAACTTTCCGGCGATGTTTCATGAGCCTTACTACCGTCATTACATTTCGGATGATTTGGTGGCCCGATTGGAGTCGGCAGGCTTCACACAGGTTGAAACCTCGAATCACTTTATGAGCAAATACTGGGTGGCGATAAAACCGACTGCCTAGAGTTGGGGTTTAGGAGGGGGTGCGATCGCTCTGAAGGGCTATTGGTCTTTTGAAGCGATCGCAACGCCTGCCACTGCGTTTTCCAGGCTCAATGGTGATAATTTTTCGGTAGTTCATGAATAGCTTCGGTCAGATTACGATTCTATCTCCAGCAGCTTGCATGGCTTCGGTATAGCGTTATTGGGTAAGGCTATTTTGGCGTTAGGCGCTGATTGATTGGAATGTGACTCTGCGATAGCCTTTGCAACGACTTCTAAGCCTAGAGGTGGAAAAATATGGGTGTAGTCATTTCAGATGAAATTATAGAGGCGTCTCAACTGACGCGCGCAGAATTTTTACAGGAGATGGCGCTTTACCTGTTTCAATCTGGGCGGTTGACGGTGGGCTATGCCTCGCAGATGGCACAGATGGATCAGCTCGGCTTTAAGGCACTGCTCAAGGCTCGCCAAACTCCTCTTTACGTTTATGATACAGAAGATTTTGAGATAGATTTGAAGAGTTTGCAGGCGCTAAATAACGTGAGTTTGGGTTAAGCCTTTAATGGATCAGCTTATTGCTGACTCGACGTTTCGGGTCTCTCCAAAGCTGTATCAAATGATTTTAGCGATGGTGGAGGAGCAGGATAAATCCTGATGCCACTTAACTTAAGCGACAGATTAAGCGGCGTCAGCGTAGTGCCAGACAGTAAGGCCGTTGCTCGTTCGTGAAATTGCGAGGCCGAACCATTCGAGACGTTCGAGGTTTTCGCTAATGGCTTCTAGCTTTTTCTGGGTAATGTTGCCTTTGAACTGGGCGGCGATTTGTTTGGCGCTCCATTCGCCGGGGGTGGTGCGCAGCAGGTCGCGGATGGCAGCGAGTTGTTCTTTAGGTTGGGTGGGCCATTTTTGCTGTTCGACCGGGGCGATGATGGGTGCTTCGGTGGGGAGAACTTCGAGGGTGACTTGTTGGGGTTGGAGTTCTTCGGGGGCCTGCCCTGGATTTTGGTAGTCGGGGCGGAGCCAGCGGATGAGGCCGTTGCGTTCTTCTTCGGCGCGTTCGGCGTTGAGGGCAACGAGGTTTTCGAGGATTTGTTCGTCGGTGATGGTTGGGGGCCAGCCGTAGGCGTCTAGGAAGGCGCGATCCAGGTCGTCGTGGATTTGTTTTAGGGCGGAGACGAGGGCTTTGTTGTTGTAGTCGCGGTCGGCGTCGGTGAAGGGTTGGCC
>JBARVS010000026.1:0-10117 GCA_049646385.1 Phormidesmis sp.
GGGCGATCGCTGAGTTGAATGAGAGATGGGTCGGCTGACGCCTGCTGTTGACGCTAGCGCTTTGACCATGGCAGCAAGGGCAGCATGACTGAGTGAAGGGGGAGGCTGTGAGGGCGCATATGGATCGAGAAACTGATGTACCGCCTGATGACCCTTTTGAGCCGCCAGCATCAGCGCTGTTTCGCCCTGGCAGACGGCGTTGACATTCGCCCCCCTAGAGATCAGGATTTTCACAATCGGTAAATGCCCGTTGCTGGCCGCCAGCATCAGCGCGGTTTGTCCGCTCTCTTCTTTGCTGTTAACATCAGCGCCTGAGTTGAGCAGGCGTTGAACAACGTCCAAGTGCCCCTGTTCTGCCGCGACCTGTAAAGGTAGTCGATCATAGCCAGTGTTAACGTTGGCTCCAGCGCTAATTAATGCCTGCACAATATCGGTATAGCCTTTTTGGGCGGCAATCACCAGCACGGGCGTGTCATACCAGTTCACCGATCTAAAGTCTGTGCCGAATTTTAGCAGCGCCTTCACCCTGCCAACATCGTTGTGGTAAACAGCGGATCTTAAGGAAGCGTAAGCATTTGCAGGTTTTTTGGTAGAGCTAAAGGTTGGCGTTACATTAGCGGCGACCGGGCTGGGTGCAAAGGCGCTTGAGGCAATGTTTTCAAAAGCAGCCAAAGCGTCAGAGACCAGCCTTTCGCAAGCTAGAGTATCTATCATGGGGCTTTGAGTCGTCAGATTTTGGACAGAGGTGACGGGCTCGCTCGCAGCCTGAATCGTCTCAAAAAATATTGGGGCAGGGCGTGGGCCGTTAGCCGTTGCCGCACATAGCAGCTCAATCACCGTAGGGTTACCCATTTGGGCGGCTAGCATCAATGCGGTTTGGCCGTTAGCATTGTAGTGATTGGGCGATACGTTAGCCGCCAGCAGCCGCCTAATTTGCGGAATGTTGGAACTTTCAATGGCCGCAAAAAGCTCTGCTAGCTGCGTTGTAAGATTTTCCATAGGGTTAAGAGCTGCCCGAGTAAATTAGAGAGTCATATAGGGCTGATGACAAACCTACATGCGCTTTGCGTTCTGGCTATAGAATGCCCTCAGATTCACCTGTTCTCAGCATCTTATGCCTGTATATCAGCCCCTCATACAGCCGCTTTAACCTGAGCAATTTCTCGCTCGGTTTGCAGGGTTTGAATGCGGCTAGGGGTGCCTTCTGGAATGGCCGCAATTAGCCTTTGCGTATATTCTCGGCGAGGGCGACGATAAATTTCTTCGGCGGGGCCAATTTCTTCAATGCGGCCTTTGTTCATCACCATGATGCGATCGCTCATAAATTTCACCACGCCCAGGTCATGAGAGATAAAAATATAGGTAAGCTTGAACTCATCTTGCAGCTCTTTAAGCAAATTAAGCACCTGAGCCTGCACCGATACATCTAAGGCCGACACCGACTCATCGCAGATAATAAACTTAGGATTTAGCGCTAGGGCACGAGCGATACACACGCGCTGCCGCTGTCCGCCCGAAAACTCATGCGGGTAGCGATTAACCGCCGCCGGATCGAGTCCGACTCGGCCCAGCAAATATTCAATTCGCTCTTTGAGGTTGCGCCTGCCGCGCGTGACGCCGTGAATTTTAAGCGGTTCGGCGATCGCATCTCCTACGCTCATGCGAGGATTCAGCGAGCTGTACGGGTCTTGAAAAATGATTTGCATCTCGCGGCGGCGCTTGCGCAACTGCCAGCTATTGAGCCGGGTGAGATCTCGGCCCTCAAACCACACGCGCCCGCTCATGGGCTTGATGAGCTGAAGGAGCGATCGCCCCAGCGTCGTTTTACCGCAGCCCGACTCTCCTACGAGGCCAAAGGTTTCGCCCTTATGCACCTGAAAAGTCACATCGTTGACCGCCATCACATAGCGCTCTACGCCGCCAAAAACGCCTCTTACCGGATAGCCCACCTTCAAATTATTTACCGTGAGCAGCGGGCCTTTGTCCTCTAGTTCTTCTAGCCGAATTTGCATTTCGCGCGGGCTGATTTCTAGCACAGGCGGCAGGCCGGGGCCGTAGTCGCTTTGAGGCTTAGCGCTGATAATTAAGTGGCCGGCCTCGTCGCGGCCTTCTTCCATGTAGTCGGATACGGTAGAAAGCTGGCGCAGCCGACGGTCTGGCTGGGGGCGACAGGCGAGCAGGCCGCGCGTGTAGGGATGCTGGGGCGCTTCAAAAATTTGCAGCACGGGGCCAGTTTCTACCACTTTGCCCTGATACATCACCGCGACCTGATCGGCAATTTCGGCGATGATACCTAAGTCATGGGTAATGAAAATCATTGACATGCCCCGGCGATCGCGCAGCTCGCGCAGCAGATCTAAAATGGTGGCCTGCACGGTGACATCTAGCGCGGTGGTGGGCTCGTCGGCAATCAGCAGCGACGGGTTAGAGGAAAGCGCCATAGCGATCATCAAGCGCTGAATTTGGCCGCCCGAAAGCTGGTGAGGATAGCGCTCTAATAGCGACTGCTTGCGACGGTTGGCCGCTCGGTTGACCACGGCGATGTTGTCTGTGCCGAGTTCTGCGCTGAGCTGTGCGTATAGCTCGGTGTCGCTAGCGAGCAGCTTCACTTCTTGGAGCTGAGCGATCGCCTGAGCTTGGGCCGCTTGCTTAGAAATTTTTTGGTGCTGACGAATCGCTTCAATCAGTTGAAACCCGCAGGTATACACCGGATTTAAGGAACTCATGGGCTCTTGGAAAATCATCGCAATTTGCCCGCCCCGATAGCGACGCAGCTTGCGCTCAGGCAGCTTGGCAAGATCTACTGGCTCTGCATGATGGCTGTGTTCTCGCTCCTCATGTGTGCGGCCTTCTTCTGCGCGATCTTTTCCTGCGCGATCTTGCACTGAGCCAAAGTACAAAATTTTTCCAGCCGTGACCCGACCGGGCGGATTGGGCACTAGCCCCATAATCGCTAGCGACGTAACTGATTTACCCGAGCCTGATTCGCCCACGATGCCCAAGGTTTGCCCGCGCTGAAGCTCAAAAGAAACGTCATTAACGGCGCGAACGCTGCTGCCTGCTGTGGCGCTATCGATGGAGCCGCTGTCTGTAAAAAATTCTACAGTGAGACTTTGAACCTCTAATATGGGGTCACTCATAGGAAAAATGCGAACCTGCGGGTGAGTCGATCATGATTAGCGCATCATATCAGCGAAAAGTAGATAGCCAAATTATTTACAATTGAGCTAATAGTCATCCGTATAGCAATCTGGGCTGGTATAATCCCGATCCTTTATCGTCTCAACCCATATCCTAATTTAAGTAGCCAGTATAGCTAGTCAGCCTGATTTAGTCAGCCTAGCTTAGCGGATGGCTTTTACCAATGATTCAACTTGCGATCGCCGTTTTTATCATCATTATTGGTTCTGCTGTGTGTTCTGGCACAGAAGCAGCGCTGCTGTCTATTCCGCTGCTAAAAGCCAAACAGCTCACCCAAACCAAACCTAGCCCAGCGGCAGTGGCTTTGCTGTCGATTCGGCAGCGGATTAACCGACCGCTCGCTACGATTGTCGTTCTCAACAATATTTTCAACATCGTTGGCAGCATTGTCGTCGGTCGCCTTGCTACTGCTCAGTTTGACAATACGGGCGTGGGCATCTTTTCGGCAGCGCTGACGTTTTGCATTATTTTGTTTGCTGAAATATTGCCTAAGACGATTGGTGAGCGCTACGCCGAAACGATTGGTTTGCTGGTGGCTATCCCGGTGCGAGGCGCGACGATTATCTTTACGCCTATTATTTGGCTGCTAGAGCATATCACCGCACCCTTAACTAAAGGAAGTAAAGGGCCCATTACCGATGAGACAGAGATCAAGCTATTAACCATGCTGGGCTACCAGGAAGGGCTGATTGAAGATGATGAGGCAGAGATGATTCACCGCGTGTTTCGGCTTAACGATCTTAAAGCCGCCGATATTATGACGCCTCGGGTGGCCATTACCTTCATTTCAGGTGAGGCCGTCTTACAGGAGATTCAAGACGAAATTATTTCATCGCAGCACACGCGAATTTTAGTGATTGGCGAAAATTTAGACCATGTCATAGGCGTTGCGCTTAAGGCTGAGCTGCTGACGGCTTTGGTGCAGGGTCATGGCGATGCCAAAATTAAGGATATTATGCGTCAGGTGCATTACGTGCCTGATACCGAGCGCACTGATCGACTGATTAAAACATTTCAGTCACTGCGCGAGCATTTGATGGTGGTGGTCGATGAGTATGGCGGCGTGTCGGGGGTGGTGACCTTGGAAGATACGCTGGAGGTGTTGACGGGTGAAATTGTGGATGAAACTGACCGCAATGTAGATTTGCAGGCGTTTGCTCGGCAAAGGCAAAAGCGAATTTTGCGGCGCAGCGGGTTTAGGCAGCAAAGAGCAGGCGAGTAAATGAAATCTGCTTGGCGCGATCGCCTCCTCTTAGCGGGCTGGGCCAGTCTGCTGCTAGCGACCACCTTTTTGCACCCGAGCCTGATGGCCTACGATGAGGGCAATTTTGCGGCTGAGGCTCGGTTTATGGCAGAGTCGGGGCGGTGGCTGTCGCGGCTGTGGTGGGGCGAGCCTGTGTATACGCATGGGGTGCTGCTGAACTGGCTGATGGTCGTGAGCTTTAAGGTTTTTGGGATTGGGGCGCAAGCGGCTAGGCTACCGAGTGCGATCGCCTGCCTCACCGCTGTCCTGCTCACCTACGACATCAGCCGCATCATCACGGGCAGGCGAGTCATCGGCTGTTTAGCAGCGGCGATGCTGATGCTGTTTCACCTGTGGTTTCAATACGGGCATTTAGCGACGCAGGATATGCTGCTGGTGTGTTTGGAGCTGCTGGGCATTTGGGGACTGCTCAAGGCCGAGGCCAAACCTAATCAGCGAATAGCTTGGGGCTTTATGAGCGGGCTCGTGCTAGGGCTAGGCTTTCTCACTAAAAGCTTTATGATTTTGCTGCCCGCAGCGGCACTGGTTCCCTATCTGGTGCTTCAGCAGCGGCGGCATCGGCATCTGACGAACCCAGGGCTATATCTAGGGCTGGTGACGGGCGTGGGGCTCGTGGGGCTGTGGCTGTGGCTAAGCGTTGCGCAGTATGGCGATGTGGTGATGGCCTCACTGTTTGGCAAAATTGGCGAGCTGGGCGGTAAGTCATTCCACGCCGATGCGGGCAGGTTTTACTACCTGTGGAATATTCCAGTGAATGCGTTTCCCTGGCCGCTGTTTTCGATGATTGGCGCGTGGTTTTGCTGGCGAGACGATCAGCAGACAGCGTCTAAAAATCCCTACCGCTGGCTGCTGATTTATCCTTTCGTTTTGGCGGGGCTGCTAACGTCGTTTTCAACTAGGACGCCTTACTACACGCTGCAACTGCATCCTTTTATGGCGCTGTTCGGAGCGATCGCTCTCCACCGCATCGCCCATCAAACAGTCCGCTGGCCTCGTCGTCTGCTGAGCTATAGCTTTGCGGCTTTGGGCGCTATCTTAATGGCGATTCCTATAGCAGCGCTCCTTTACATCGGTGCAAACTTCAATAGCTCGACGCCTGCTGACTCGGCCAGCTCACAGGCATTTGGCATAGCGGCAGAAATTCTGCCTTATGCACCCATAGCGCTGACGCTGGGCTGCGGCTGGCTTTGGCTACCCGTGTGGATGCGGCAACCTCGAAAGTGGATAGCGACTTGGCTGCTCTCTGTGTGGCTAGGGCTGGGCGTGGCTGGATTGACGGGGCTATTTGGCGATTATAGTCCGGGGCTAATGGCCGCTTTAGGGCGATCGCCCACCGCCGAGATTATCGCTACTCATCCCATAAATTTTGTCACTGGCACAGACTGGCCGGATCAAGAAGCTCAAAAAACGCTAATCTTGCTAAGCTTTTACACGCCAACGCTGGGCCAGCTCAATCAGCTGTTTGATGAGCTTACGCCGGGGTCATATGCTTGGCTAGCGCCCAACGCAGACACAGATAAGTTAATGACCGAGCGACCCTATGAGAGAATTGCGCCTGTTCAGCAGTGGGAACTTATTCACTTTCTAACGCCATGATTTCTTCTACTAAGCTGGCTGTTAAACGTGCGATCAATCGTTTTCCGCTGCTGTTTTTGATGGTGCTGGCGCTGATTCCTCGGCTGTATAACCTTCACAGCCCGGTGATTGGGGTGCATTCGTGGCGACAGGCGGATACGGCAGCGATCGCCCGCAACTTCTACGAGGCACTACTTGCTTATCCTGGAGAGTTCCTAACCTTTTTTGGCGTCTTTGCCTACCCTCAAGTAGACTGGGGCGGCGGTGGCTATGCAGAAACCGAGTTTCCGCTGTATCCGGCTTTAGTGAGCTTAATCTATCGCGGGTTGGGGCCGCATGAAATTTACGCGCGTGGGCTGGCGGCTATCTTTTCGCTGATTGGGCTTTACTTTCTCTACAGGTTAGTTGAGCTGTGCTTTGATTCTTCTGTGGCCTTTTGGTCAGCGTTGTTCTATGCAATTTTGCCCTTAAGCGTGTTCTACAGCCGAACCGTACAGCCAGAGTCATTGGTCATTATGAGCAGCTTGGGCGGGCTGCTGTTCTTTAAGCGATGGCTGGGTGATGAGCGTCACAGAATTTATCTGTTGGTTTCTTGGGTTTTTGTGGCGATCGCCGCCCTTCTCAAAGTTCTCCCCATCGTTTACCTGGGCCTTCCGCTTCTCTTTCTAGCCGCTGTTAAATTCCGCTACAGGCTGTTTCTCCGCTGGGATCTGTGGCTCTACGCGCTAGGCGTTCTAGGTGTCACCGCAGCCTGGTACATCCACGCTCACAACATTTTTTTAGAGACGGGGCTCACCTTTGGCTTTTGGTCAGGCGATACTGACCGCTATAGCTGGGCGTCGCTGCTGACGGCTCAATACTGGCTAGACATTCTCTTTCGCGTCATGGTGAGACACTTTGCCGTGCTGGGCTTTTTTATCGCCTTAATTGGCCTTACCTTTCATCGTGAAAAAGCAGAAGATTGGATGTGGGAAGTTGGCTTGTTGGGCAGCTTTGTAGCCGGCGCGCTGGCACCGACTTCTAGCTATGTGCATGAGTATTATCAGCTCCCGGTGATGTTTTTTGGCGTAGTGTTCATGGGTAAGGTGTGCGCTAGGGTGTTCGAGCCGCATCGAGGCGAAGCCTATCCTACAAAGGCTAAACGATGGTATCGGCCAGCTTTGACAGCGGCGCTCGTGCTTACGCTGGTGACGGGCTCTACTATTTACACGATTGACTATATGCTGCCTGAGATTCCGGCTAACTCTACTGTTTATCTTTTAGCTGATCTAGTGGATAAATATACGCCGTCAAATGCTAAGGTGCTGACTACGACAGGGGGCGATCCAACGCTGCTGTATTTGTCTCATCTAAAGGGCTGGATGATTTCTCCAGAGGAGGTTTCGGCTGAGCGATTGAAAGCGGCGGTAGATGATGGCGCGGATTTTTTTGTGGGGAGCTATAAGATTGTTCAAAGCTACGCCGATTTTACTGATGAAAGTCAACAGGAGACTATTCGTGAGCTGTTGAAGCAGGGGCCGTTTCCCCTGGTGAATGATAAAGTCTCTTTTATTGCGCCGCTGTAGGTGCATTTTGATGTGTCGCGATAATTACTGTGCAAAAAACTGCTGCTTCTGAACGCTCTCATCCTCACGAAACGCATAAGCAGGCTATCCTTAGCCATTTTAACCGCGTTGCTCCGGAGGTAGACCGCTGGCAGGAAATTAACCGCTATTACTATCGTGATTTAGCCCGCCTGCATCAGTTTTTGATTCCGGTGGGCTGTCGAGTATTAGAAATTGGCTGCGGGACGGGCGATTTGCTCGGCGCTGTTCATCCTAGCGTGGGCGTGGGCGTAGATCTCTCGCCGATGACGGTAAATATCGCCCAGCAAAAATATCCGCACCTGCGTTTTTATTGCGCTGACGCGGAAACGCTGACGCCTGAGAAGATTGGCTATTTGAACGAAGGCCCAGAAAGGGAGGTAGAAAGAGAGATAAAGAAAAAAACAGGAACAACCTCAGCGGAAGGCTTTATAGATAAGCTGCAAACAGACGAGCTGCAAACAGATGAGCCACAAACGTTTGACTATATTGTTTGCGCAAATGCAGCGAGCTATTTCAGCGATATTCAAACCGTATTGAATCGGATTAAGCCTTTTTGCAACCCCAGCACTCGGCTGATTATTAGCTTTCATAATTACCTTTGGGAGCCGCTGCTAAAGCTGGGTGAAAAGATTGGGCAGCGCCGTCCTCAGCCGCCGCAGAACTGGCTTTCTATGGATGATGTGGCTAATTTATTAAAGATTACAGGCTATATGCCGCTGAAGCGTGGGCGACGGCTGTTGGTGCCTCGTTACGTTCCCGGAATCTCTTATTTTGCTAATCGCTATTTAGCACCGCTGCCGATAATTAAACACTTCGGGCTGACAAACTATGTAGTAGCAAGGCCAGATTTTAGCAAAACAAAGCTTGAAAATGAGAAACTGCCCAGCGTCAGCGTGATTATTCCGGCGCGTAATGAGGCAGGCAATATTGCAGCGGCGATCGCCCGCACGCCCCCGCTCGGTAGCCGCACCGAAATCATCTTTGTCGAAGGCCATTCTACCGACGCCACCTGGGAGACGATTCAAAAGCAAGTTCAATACTATCAAGGGTCGTTTGAGCTAAGGGCATTCCAGCAGGCGGGCAAGGGCAAGGCTGATGCGGTGCGTTTGGGCTTTGCTGAGGCGACGGGTGATATTTTGATGATTCTAGATGCAGATTTGACGGTGCCGCCGGAGGATTTGCCGCACTTTTTTGAGGCGATCGCCACCCGCCGAGGCGAATTCATCAACGGCTCTAGGCTGCTGTACCCGCGCAGCAAGCAGGCCATGCCCTGGCTCAACACGCTAGCCAACAAAACTTTTGCCCTGATGTTCTCCTTTTTGCTAGAGCAGCCGCTAAAAGACACGCTGTGCGGCACTAAGGTTCTATGGCGAACAGACTACGAGAGAATTACCGCAGGCCGCAGCTACTTTGGCGACTTCGACCCGTTTGGCGACTTTGATCTGTTGTTTGGCGCGGCTAAGCTAAATTTGCATTTGGTCGAAGTGCCGATTCGCTATCAGCCCCGCAGCTATGGCAGCTCGAATATTGCGCATGTGCAGGAAGGATTGGTGCTGCTTAAGATGTGCGCCTATGCCTCGCGTAAGCTGAAATTTATTTAACGGTATGGGCTTTGTATTGCAAAGGCTAGCGTTCGTACGCTAAGAGGTTGGGTTTGTATGCTAAGAGGTTGGGTTCATATTCTAAGCGCTGACGTTCATGTTCTAAGAGATTGAATTTGTATTCTAAGAGGTTGGGTTTGTACTTTAAGCGCTAGCGTTCATACCCTAAGAGGTTGGGTTGTAAGGTTATTTGTTCTCTTTCCTTTAGCCTATAGATAAAACGCTGTCTCTTTACTAGATGTCTCCGGCTGCTAATACCTGAGCAGCCGTGAGCGATAGTAAAGGAAATGCCTCTGAACAGATACGTTCGGTATTCTGATATCGCATCTCCTGATAGACGCCCTCTTTTAAAATCAGCACTGTTACCTTGCATCGATGGCGGTCAATAATCCAATATTCAGGAATTTCTAAGTCTTGATACTGCTGCCGCTTCCATTCGTAATCGCGGCGATAGCTGTCGCTTTTTTCACCGCCTGGGCTCACTACTTCAGCGACAAAAGCAGGCGCGGGCATATCAAAAAGTATCGTGCTTTTCTTAAAGCGATTCATCAGTTCAATATGTTCAGGCTGCAACACTACCACATCTGGCTCTCGGTTGACCCGGCGATCGCCCAAAGGGTGAACCTGTATCTCTGTCGAAGCCGTTCTTACCAGCGTCCTTGGCGTTACGAACTGACCTAGAACAAAAAGTAGCTCAGTAGCCACTCGGATATTTTCATCGTCTTCGGGTGGCAACTTGATGACCTCTCCATTGCTAAGCAAGCGAAAATGACCGTCTGAACCCAGGTCAGACATCAAATATTCCACATAGGTTTTGTAGCGTACAGAAGTATAGGTCATGGCTAGCAACGCTTCACTAAATTGGATTACCTATTTGGTAAATGTGTGCT
>JBARVS010000027.1:0-3613 GCA_049646385.1 Phormidesmis sp.
GTTTTTTAGTTATTTTGCAAGAAGATCTCATCGCAAAAAAGCGGCTCTATATCCAAAAAGTGTATGAATTTTTAGAGATCGATCCTACGTACGTACCGCAGGCGATTAATACTCGCCCCCAAGCTGTTATTTACAGCGTTCAGCGCTTGCGAGTGCTTTCCTGGCGCAACCGAATGCTGTACACCTACAGTACAGATAGAACCCGGCTAACGACCAAGCGTCTTTTCTCTGTTGGAGGGCTAATTGCCGCTGGCATAACAGGGCTAGATCGCTCGCTGCTAACTCATTTATACCCTTCTAAAAAGCCTGTCCTTAGCGAGCAGCTCAAGCGAAATCTCTATGCCCTTTATGCTGATGACATTAACTGCCTAGAAGATTTAATTAAGACAGATCTGAGCGTTTGGAAGCTCGATGCCGATCCAGAGATGCCTAATCTAGAGCTACCTAAGCCAAACCAGTTAGCACAGCGCACAGATGAAACAGTCAAGATACGCACAGCCTAATCTCTTACTCTGTCAAATGTTCTCTTATCGTTAGGTTTTAAACTTGTTGCATAAGCTAAAGTCTCGCCGAGCGGCCCTTGTTTTGTTTTTGCTGGGTGCGATCGCCGCTCTCTCACTCAGCACGCTAGCAGCTATCAAAGAACCAGAAGCAGTTTTCCAGGCCCAGAATCAGACCCAGAATCAAGCCCAGAATCAGGCTCAAAACCGAGCCCAAAATATGGCCCAAGGTCAGACCTCCAATCAGGCCGCTGCTGACGAATTCATGCTCTTTGTTGCGCCGAACGGCAGCGACAGCAATTCGGGTAGCCTATCTCAGCCTTTAGCAACCTTGACAGGTGCAAGAAATTTAATCCGTCAGCGCAGCAAGCAAAAAAAGGTTCCTGTTGTCGTCAATCTCAGAGGCGGAAACTATATCCTGCAAGAGTCTTTCGAGCTTCAGGCACAAGATTCAGGAACTGCTGAAGCGCCCGTTACCTACCAGGCTTATCAAAATGAAAAGCCTAGGCTGATTGGGGGAAAGCTTCTCCAAGGCTTTATCCCCGTCACAGATCCTAATATCCTAGATCGCCTGCCGACCCAGTCTAAAGGAAACGTTTTGCAAACCAGCCTACCCGCGCAGGGCATTACCGACTTTGGCCAATTGGACCTACCAAAACAAGAGCGAACTGATTTCAAAAGCCCACTGGAAATATTTTTTGATCGGCAGCCCATGCCATTAGCGAGGTATCCCAACCAAGGCTGGATGCGCATTACCTCTGTACCCAACGGGCCAAAGACGAAAACTTTTGAATACGCGGGCGATCGCCCACAAAGCTGGTCACGCTCTATTGAGTCTGGAGAGGTGTGGCTATATGGCAACTGGTTTCATAGCTGGGCTAGCCAATATCTGCCGCTGGCCTCTGTGAATCTTGGTAGCCAGCAGATGACCTTAAAAGAGCCTCACGGTTACGGGCTTAAAGCCAACGGACGATTTGTTGCCTTAAATTTAATTGAAGAGTTGGATCGTCCTGGCGAATGGTATCTCGATAAAAAAAGCGGCCTTTTGTATTTTTACCCGCCTGGTGAGCTAAAAGGTGCAGAGGTGATTGCTTCGAGCACGAGTCAACCCTTGGTAATGAGCCAAGGAGCCTCTCACATTGTTTTAGCGGGTCTAAGTTTTGAAGCGACTCGGGGCAATGGCATTGAAATCAACGCAGGAGAGGCAATCACCCTGCGCGACTGCGAAGTTTATAACGTTGGCGCGCTAGGCGTAAAAGTTGAAGGCGGTCAGCAGCACACAGTTGAATCCTGCCATGTGCATGACACTGGCAATGGCGGACTAGCGCTCATTGGGGGCGATCGCCAAACCCTAACCCCCGCTAAGCATCAGGCCATCAACAACGACATTCACCACTTTAACCGCTGGAATCGAGAATACCGGCCCGGAATATATCTAGAAGGCGTTGGACAATACGTAGCCCATAATCATATTCACAACACCCCCCATGTCGCCATTCAATACAAAGGAAATGACCATATAGTCGAGCTAAACGAAATTGATCGAGTCGTTTTAGACACCGATGATGCAGGGGCAATTTACCATGGACGCGACGTCACCATGCGAGGAAATGTTTTCCAGCATAATTATATTCACCACAGTGGCCCAGAGTTTTTTGCCGAGGATTTAATTGGAAACTTAGACAGCAAGCTAAATGGAAAATCTAAAGCTGACCGCACCGAAGCAGCGCTACTCTATGGCCCACCCAAGCAAAAATATGGAACAGCCGCCATTTACTTCGATGACTGGGACTCGGGTAACGTTGTTGAAGGCAACGTCTTTGAGCGCGTAAACAAAGGCATATTAATCAATGGAGGTCGCGATCACCAGCTCGTAAACAACGTATTCTTAGCTGTTCAGCAAGGCATCAAGCTGGCCAGCCGCCAGCATATTGAACAGAAAAAGCAACGATTTGCTCCGGGCGGGCTCTTTTACGAGCAGCTACAGGCCGCAAACTTTACCCGTCCGCCCTACAGCACTCGCTATCCAGGCTTAGCAACCACGTTAGAACAAAGCCCTGAGCTGCCTTTAAACAACATAATCAGCCGCAATGTGTTTAGCGCTTCTACCGACAAACCACTCGACTTGCAAGGTGGAAGTGCCGCTGCAAAAGTCACAGACAATGCCGAAAATGTTCGACTGCCCGCAGATAATTCCGCTAGCGCCCTAGCAAAGATAGAAGGCGGATTATCAAAAAGCATCCAATTTGAGCCCATTCCCTTCAACCGCATTGGACTGACTTCGCCTTAAAGTCTCCGGATTCATACTCAAATCAGCCGTCTATTAAAAGAGCTGCTTTCTCTAAAGCTGAGCCGCAGAACAGGGCTGACTTACAACACATCACAACACTTTGAACTCAAGAGCGGTTGAATGCGAATCTTAATGGGACACAACTACTACCAGCAGCCCGGTGGCGAAGGGCAGGTGTTTGCTGCCGAATGCGCTTTGCTAGAAAGTGAAGGCCATCAGGTGTTTCGATACACCTTGCACAACGATGAGATGGCTGACTACAGCGCTCAAACGATGGCAGTTGCGACCCTCTGGCATCATCGCGTTTATAAAGAGATTCGCTCGCTGATTCAGCAAAAGAGAATTCAAATTGCCCATTTTCACAATACTTTTCCCCTCATCTCTTCAGCAGCTTACTATGCCGCTCAAGCCGAAGGCATCCCGGTTATCCAAACCATGCATAACTATCGGCTTTTGTGCCCTAACGCGCTCTTCTTTCGCGACGGCAAAGTATGCGAAGACTGTCTTGGTCAGCCGATTCCATGGCCGGGGGTAGTTCACCGCTGCTATCGAGAAAGCGCAGTTGCCAGCGGTGCGGTTGCCACCATGCTCACAGCGCATCGAGTCCTCAACACCTGGACTTCTAAGGTGACAAAATACATTGTTTTAACAGAGTTTGCTCGCGACAAGTTTATTCAGGGCGGTCTTCCAGCGAGCAAGATTGTGATCAAGCCTAACTTTGTAGAGACCGATCCGGGCTATCAGTTGGGAGAGGGAAACTACGCGCTTTATGTAGGTCGGCTATCTGTCGAAAAAGGATTAGATGTTTTGCTCAAGGCATGGG
>JBARVS010000028.1:0-11685 GCA_049646385.1 Phormidesmis sp.
ACAACGGCTTTGTTGTCAATGGCAAGCTTTCCGTTGCTGACAACGTTTCCATCCGCCCCGAACTCGCTACCGACTTTGACTTCAACGACAGCGAAGATGTCTCCTATCTCGTTCCGGTTACCTACGATTTCAACACCATCGGCACGGATCGAGCAGCCTTCAACCCCTTCTTGGGCGCTGGCGTCTCTGGCGACATTGGTAGCGACAGCAACGTTGATTTTGCGCTCGTAGCGGGTTCTGACTACCGCTTTGCTAACAAGTATGTGGCGAACGCTTCGGTCAACTACGTGCCCTTTGGCGACAACAACAATGTCGGCTTCACCGTTGGCGTTGGTCGCGAGTTCTAAAAGGCAGACAGCCACTATTGTCTAGGTTAGAAGTCTCCTAAGTTAGCGTGTATATCTCCCTACAATGCCCTCAAGCGTTCAATTGAATGCCTGAGGGTTTTTTTCTATTCTTCAGTGCATCTGATAGTTTTTTACGGCATTGCTCTCTCTAGCCAAGCCACATCCCAATAGCGATCAAACTTTCGTCCTACCTCTCGAAACAGCCCTACCTGCTCAAATCCAAACTTTTGATGAATTGCCATCGAAGCCTCATTTGGCAACGTGATACAGGCATAAGCACGATGCACATCTTCCGCCGCTAGCGCCTCAAATAATGCGCTGTATAGCTGAGTGCCGATGCCGTAGCCCTGCGCCGCCGAGCTTAAATAAACGCTTGTTTCTACAGAGGTATCGTAAGCAGCCTTCACCCGTAGCTTGCTGCTCGTAGCATAGCCCACAAGCTGCCCCTCGCGCTCGGCGACTAGCAGTCGATAGCGGCCTGAGCTAGCATAGTGGCTCATCCACATTTCCTGCCTTTGCTGCGCTGTATAAGGCTGCAAATCAAAGGTGATGGTTGTCTCTAAAATATAGTGGTTATACAGCGCGGTCAGTGCTTCAATATCCATAGCACGATAGTCTCTCACTATCACGGTCATACTCGAATCAGGCTATACGAGCCTGTCAGCGTCAGCTTACTTATGCTAGTAGCGATCGCCCGAAACGCTTTTGATGAAACTCTGACAGAATAGCTACGGGATAAACGGGATAAAGTAGTCAGCGCTATAGCCGAGCGCGTAAAGTAAAAGGTAATGCTTTTTACCCTCTAACGATCTGTGGCTCATTCTGATTACTTAGAACGAATTTTAACGGCCCGCGTTTATGACGTGGCTCAGGAAACTCCATTGGATCGAGCGCCTCGGCTGTCAGAACGGTTGGGCAATGAGGTATTGCTGAAGCGAGAAGACGTGCAGTCAGTGTTTTCGTTTAAGCTGCGCGGAGCCTACAATAAAATGGCCCAGCTATCGCCCGAGACGCTAAAGAAAGGGGTGATTGCGGCCTCTGCGGGTAATCATGCCCAAGGCGTTGCGCTAGGAGCTAACAGGCTTGGCACTACGGCAATTATTGTGATGCCTGTCACCGCGCCCCAGATGAAAGTAGATGCGGTGAAGGCAGGGGGCGGACTGGTTGTATTGCACGGCGATACTTACGATGACGCCTATGCTCACGCCTGTCAGCTAGCGGCTGAAAAAGGACTAACGTTCATTCATCCGTTTGATGACCCGGATGTGATTGCGGGTCAGGGCACGATTGGCATGGAAATTTTGCGGCAGTATCAGCAGCCGATTCATGCGATTTTTGTGGCAATTGGCGGCGGCGGCTTAATTTCGGGCATCGCTGCCTATATTAAGCGCTTGCGACCTGAAATTAAAATTATTGGGGTAGAGCCCGTCGATTCGGATGCGATGAGTCAGTCATTACGAGCGGGCGATCGCATCACTCTAAAGCAGGTCGGCTTATTTGCTGATGGTGTGGCCGTACGGCAGGTGGGCAAAGAAACCTTTCGCCTGTGTCAGCAGTATGTAGACGAAGTGATGCTAGTGAGCACAGACGATATTTGCGCGGCGATTAAGGATGTATTTGAGGATACGCGGTCGATTTTGGAGCCGGCGGGGGCGCTAGCGATCGCAGGTATGAAAGCCTATGTAGCCCGAGAGCAACTCACAGGGAAAAGTTTGGTGGCGATCGCCTGCGGAGCCAACATGAACTTTGATCGACTGCGTTTTGTTGCCGAACGCGCTGAGCTAGGCGAGGGTCGAGAAGCCGTTTTTGCAGTGACGATTCCAGAAGCACCCGGTAGCCTGTGTAAATTTTGCGACACGCTAGGCGCTCACAGCATCAGCGAGTTTAACTATCGCATTGCCGATCAAAATCGGGCTCATATTTTTGTGGGCATCAAAATACAGGGCAGCGCAGACGCTCAGGCGATTGAGCAGAACTTTAGAAACAAGGGATTTGAAACGCTTAACTTAACAGACGATGAGCTTGCTAAAATGCACCTGCGGCATATGGTGGGAGGAAAGTCGCCTCTAGCAGACAACGAGCTGCTCTATCGATTTGAGTTTCCAGAAAGACCGGGCGCGCTCACTAACTTTGTATCAGCCATGAGCCCGAACTGGAACATCAGCCTATTTCACTATCGCAACCATGGAGCCGACTACGGCAGAATAGTCGTCGGGATGCAGGTACCTCCAGAGGAAATGATGCAGTGGGAGTCTTTTTTAGAAACCCTGGGCTATCGGTATTGGAACGAAAACAACAATCCGGCCTACAAGCTTTTTCTATAAGCTTCAGATCGCAACATTAAGCTGTCCATTAAGCCGTCATAGCGTCTCTACATGTGTTGCGTATACTTTACCTTCAATATATTTTACTGAAGCAACAACTTTAACGCCGCGCTCTAGCCGAGAAAAAATATCGGCATTAATGTATTTTTGATGGAACAAAATATCCTTTGTTCCATCATCTGGCTCAATATAGCCGTGAAAGTTGCCTTCTTTAATCGTAAAGAGAAGTTTGACGACGCCGTTTTTAGTCAGTCTTGCTTCGCTGGCATTTTTTACTACCTGATCGACAGGCGATGGTCGATGATCGCCATCATCATCAGCGAAATTGGTCGCGACTGGTTGAGCAGCCGAGCTTTGTGGCTGCGGGGCTGTTTTAGAGGCAGGTAGCGACCAGGGATAAGGTAAAGGCTTAACCTCGACAGCTGGCTCAGCAACATCGTTTGTGATAGCGTCGGCTTCCGGTGTTTCAAAAAGCGCTTCATCCTGAGTCGATATTTGAGGAGATGAGAGCGAATCCTCATAAGTATCTTCGTTGGTTGCTGACTGCGGCAGTACCTCAGCAAACGAGGGTTCAACAGAAGCAGAAAGATGAGAGTCCTGATTTTTTGCTGTAGAGGGAGCCTGTTCAACCGGATCAGGCAGTTGAGTCGTAGGTTCTTCGCTCTGAGTAATATCAAAGCTGAAAAGGAGCGCTTGTTTAGGGGGTAATAAGGAATCAGAAGCCAACGGTGCATCATCAGATAGCTTTGGTGCGACGGGTGGCTCCGACGGTTGCTCCGACGATTGCTCCGACGATTGCTCCGACGGTTGAAAAGTATCAGGAATATCAGAAGGCGGTGAGACGGGTTCAGGCGGCAGGGCTTCTACAGCTGGCAGCAGATCGTGAATCGCTGGGAGCCGATCATCTGACAGTTTCTTGAGCGTACGCACTGAGAAGTCAGCGCTGATATTTTCATCAGAGTCAGAGGTATTTGCGACAGAGGGCGAGCCTATCAGCTCTGAAACCTCTGTGGGAAAAGTTGGTTTTATGGAAACATCGTCGGCTAGATCTGCAGCAGCAGCGGTTGAACCAAGGTCTGAGGAGTTTTGAGGGCTGGAGCTAGCCATTGGCTTTTGGTCAGCGAGGCTAGCGGCGGCGGGATCTGGCTCAGCTAGATTGTCGGCAGCGTTTGAGAGGGTTGCAGGCTCAACGACGGGCTCTGTAGAGGAGGAAAGGGAATCGCGCGCTGCAATAGGAATGTTAGCGGCTGAAGGATTTTCTGGCCTGCTTTCTGGCCTGTTCTCTTGCCTACTCTGCTGAGATAGCTGGGCAACGCGATCGCGAAAGACAGCAGAGGATTCAGTTGGGCGGGGTTTACTGCGCTTGCCACTCACTATTCCGACAAGACCTTTCACCCTATTAAGTAGCCAATTCATAAACCGTTTCAGCATTGCGGCTGGCCCCTATGCATCCTTTAACCATGTACTAATATACGGCTTTCTATGATACCAGTCGTCGAGGGTAGTCAGCAGCACAGCGAAAAAATATGTAAAGTAAAACTCGTCGGCCCGCTTTTTTGGAGGGCTAAATTTTAAAAATATGTGCAAACTAATTTTGTGCAAACTAATTTTGTGCAGACCAATTTTGTGCAGACCAAGCAGCCAGAGGCAAATTTAAAGAAGGCTTACTTTTTAGACGGTTTCAAGATTTGCCAAATAATAAACCCGGTAAAAGAGAGATAAGAAACCGTAAACAACCAATTTTGCCAGCTGTCAGAAGAACTCATACAATGTAAATGCTCTAAATACTTCTACTCTACAGCGCAAGCCTTGGTTTTTAGCATTTTATTTTAAGTATCGACATTTTCGTGCGGTCTAGTTTTTGATGGTCTTTTCTTATCTATAAGGGAGATTTTATTTGGAAACTTTTCAGCGGTCAAAAAGACCTTATGCAATACTTTGTGGGCATTCTGTGTATATTTTCTCAGAATCGACCTGAGTATTGTCGCATAGTAGGTCATTGGCGTGAGTAGCATCCGTACAAGCAAGGCATCTTTAACAGCAGCGATCGCACAGGTTTCTTTGGCGCTGATATCGCTGTTGAGCGTTCTGGGGTCGGGGATGAAAGCGTCTGCACAGGTGACTTCAGCTAATGATGGCACGAATACCCTTGTAGAGGTCGTAGGCGATTATAGCGTTGACGGGCAAGGTCAGCGCATTGACATTAGCGGTGGGCAGATATCGAGCGATCGCAGCAACTTATTTCAAAGCTTTGAGCAGTTTAATGTTACTTCAGAGCAAACGGCAAACTTTATCACAACGCCCGAGATAAAAAATATCGTAGGCCGAATCAGCGGCGGCAGCGCCTCTATCATTGATGGCGCACTGCAAATCAGCGGCAGCGATGCAAACCTATACTTAATGAATCCAGCAGGCATTTTGATGGGGCCAAATGCTCAGCTCAATCTTTCAGGTGGATTTACCGCGACAACAGCAACGGATATTGGGTTTGAAGACGGCCAGTTTAAAGCAACAGAGAGCGGTGGCTACAGCAGCTTGAGTGGAAACCCTATCACCTTTCACTTTGACACTGCGCAGGCGGGCGCGGTTATTAATGCTGGAAATCTAGCAGTTTCACAGGGTAAGTCAATAAGTCTGATCGGCGGCACCGTTGTGAATGTAGGTAGCCTCAGCGCACCTAGCGGCGCGGTGACCATAGCAGCCGTTAAAGGAGAGAATTTAGTTCGCATCAGTCAGGGCAATCAGCTACTTTCTTTAGAGATAGCAGCCAGTGACCCGAGCGCTATGACGCTCAGTGCTATTGCACCTCAAAGCATTGGAGAAATGTTAACGGGAAGCGGGCTACTCAATGCAACAGCGCTGATTGTAGATACAGATGGCACCGTTCGATTGGGAAGTTCAACAGTTGATGGATCGATAGGGGATATGAAGCGGCCAAAGGCTGGGTTGGCGATCGCTACAGGCTCAATTTCCACTACGAACTTTGCGCCAAATACAACAGGAGGCAACATCAACATATTAGGAAATCAGGTATCACTTCAAAACGCGACTTTAGAGGCGTCTGGCAGCGCGGGCGGTGGGCTGATTAGAATTGGCGGCGACTATCAAGGCAAAGGCTCTGTTGCCAACGCTTTTCAAACGATTGTAGATTCAGACTCAAACCTTTTTGCCAATGCTTTAGATCGTGGGAACGGCGGTAATATAGTCGTTTGGGCAAATGATACGACAGCATTTCATGGAAACGTTGAATCTAGAGGTGGTTCTTTTAGTGGAAATGGCGGATTTTCAGAAATATCTGGCAAGCAGCAGCTCATTATGGATGGCAGCGTAGACCTAAGTGCCTCACGAGGAAGCGTTGGCAGCCTTTTATTAGATCCTGAAAATATTGTTATTACGGATGGCGCAGCACCTATAAGTACACAGGCAATTACCTATCTGTCGAGCAGCTATGTTGAAAATCTTTCAAATACCGCTAATGTCGAGCTGGCCGCGACCAACGACTTTACAATAGATGCGCTTTCTGACAACAAGCTACTCTTTAAAGAAGGCAGATCGATTACTTTTATCGCTGATTCAGACTTAGATGGCAGCGGTGCGTTTCGTATGCTAGATACAAGGAATTGGATTGATGCTGAGAGAGGTAATATTAATATTTTTGGAGCTGGCGTCACTGCTGGGGAACTCACTACAGATACCTTTAGCAGCCACCAAGAGAATGCAGGCAACATAATAGTTATAAGCAGCCAAGGCATTAACACAAGCAAAATTAGCACTAACAACTATTCTTTTAACAACAATGCTGGAAACGGCGGCAATGTCAGATTAGAAGCTCAAAATGGAGACATTGCTATTAACAACCTTATTAAAACTTGGTCTCATGCTAATAGAAATAATGCTGGATTAGGTGGAAACGTTAGCTTAAGCGCAAGCGGCAGCATTTCGGTTAAAGACATCGTTACTTATTCTCGCGCCGGCAATAACAATGCCAATAACGGTGGCGCTGTTTCCCTCATAGCAAACGGTGACATCTATACGCAAAGCATTCAAACGCAGTCAATTTCTGATAATAACAATAGCCGCAATGGTGGCGACGTAACGGTTAGCTCTGCCAATGGAAGTATTGAAACTGGCAGCATTTTCACTTCTAATGGCAGCGTGAGCCTAGATGCATTAGACGATATTAAAATTGCCTTCATTGATGCTAGCAGCATAGAAAATCATGAGAGAGCTACCTTAGTTGATATTTCTACTCAGGGTCTGTTTACAGCTATCGGCAAGGGTGGAGCAACGGGTGCTAGCATCTCGACTTTAGGCACAACCAATGGCTCTATCACTATTTCTTACGACAGCCCAGATAACCCATTCGTGATAGGAGATATCAGCGTAAGCGGCACCGCCAGCAGCATTCAATCACCGACGGCTATGCTTGCCAACAGAAGCTTTTCGCTCAGCCATTTGGAAGGAAACATAAGCCTGATTAATCGTGCTGATGTATCCGAGATAGATCCGCCTGAGCCACCGCCCACTGAACCAGGAATAAATCTTGGAACAGGCTCGCCTCAGCCGCCCGCTGAACCGCCGACTGAACCACCGACTGGGCCAGCAACAGAACGCCCCGAGATAGCAGAACCGAGGGAAGAGCGATCGCCCCTATCGCAGCTAAAAAACGCAACGCAGACATCTGCACTACTAGCCTCCATAGCAGATATTCAACAATCGAGTTCACGCAGACAAATTTCCGAACGAATTCAAAGCTTGACAGCGCCAGAGTTTGAGGATTTGCTTCAGACTTTTGAAAATGTTGAAGCAGGCATTAGTGAAGAATTTCAAGTATATTTGGGCCTTCCTACAGATCAACAGCCAAGAGATTTAGCGACCGTAGGCACGGTACAAAAGACGTTAGCAGATATTAGGTATGTTACGGGTGCTAAGCCAGCGCTGGTGTATGTATATTTTGTGCCTGATACTGAAAGCCTGAACGCAAACCCAGACGAACGCCCGAACAAAGGCCCAGACGAAGACCCGGACGAACGCCCGAATGATGAGCTAGAGATCATGGTTATTACGGCAAACGGAACACCTATTCGCCGACGGGGACAGGGAATTACGCGCGCGAAAGTAGAAGAGACCAGCCGCATATTGCGACAGCAGGTCACTAGCCAGTTTTCTTCGGCGCAGCAGTATTTGCCGCCTGCTCAACAGCTATATGATTGGATTATAGAGCCGATTGAACAGACGCTAAAACAGGAAAATATCAGCAGCTTAGGGTTTGTGATGGATACCGGATTGCGGACGCTGCCAGTGGCGGCTTTGTATGATGGCGATCGCTATTTAGTCGAAAATTACAGCTTAGGCTTACTCCCTTCTTTTAGCCTGACGAATTTTGGCCAAGCCGATCAGCTAGACAGGCCAGGAAAATTTGAAACAGCCAAAGTATTGGCCATGGGAGCCTCCAGGTTTGAACATCAGCCCGATTTGCCTGCGGTAGAAGCAGAAGTAGACATTGCCGCCGCACATGCGCGCAAAGGCGACGTTTTTTTAAACGAAGACTTCGTGCTAAAGAACGTGCAGGCCCAGATAAAAAACAAAGCGTTTAGCATTTTACATTTAGCCACTCACGCCGTTTTTGAATCAGGAGACTTGAACAACTCTTATGTTCAGCTATGGGATGACGAGCTTTCGCTTAACAAACTGTCAAACTTAAAGCTAGACGAGTCGAACATTAGCCTGATTGTGTTGAGCGCCTGCAATACAGCTCTAGGCGATCCGGCCTCAGAATACGGCTTTGCTGGCTTTGCGATAAACGCTGGGTCGCAGTCGGCCCTAGCCAGCCTATGGCCAGTAAATGATGAGGGAACGCTAGGCTTTATGTCTCAGTTTTACGATCAGCTACGGGGCGCGTCTATTCGCGCTGAAGCCCTCAGACAGGCTCAGATTCGGATGATTCACGGTGAGGTTGGGATTGATAACGGTGCTGTATACGGATCAGATAATAAAGTAATCGCAACCTTACCCAAGCTAGCAGCGAGCGGCCAGTGGAATTTTGCTCATCCGTTTTACTGGTCGGCTTTTACAATGATTGGCAATCCGTGGTAGATGGCAATTTGTCGTAAAAGCCGATCAGCTTCCAGGATGCTGGAAGTTTTGAAATGCGCTACAGCTAGCGGCAGCTACCAAACGCGCCAATCTTCCCAATCGAGATTGAAGATGGAAGTGTTGGGGAACGCAGTGGGGTTGCCGTTAGCATTGAGCCGACGCTGGAGCTGGGCGAGCATGGGCTCGGGGGAGGGCAAGTCATCTACGAGTTCGTAGGGAAGAATGCCGTTAGTAAGGGCAAAATCGATGGTTGTGCCTGCGGCTGCCCCGGCTGACCACTCAAAGGAGTGAACTCGATAGGCGGCGGCGGCGATGTTGCTAGTAGCAATGGTTTTACCCGCAATTAGCAGATTGTCGATGTTTTGAGGGATCATGGCGCGCAGCGGGATTTGGCCGGGATAGGCTTGACCGTGAGCCTTGCGGATGTTGGTGTACTCGGTGTTGCCAGGGGTTTCTGGAGGCGACTGGTTGAGGCAAGGATGAAAGTCAATCGCGTACTGAGCAATGCCCACGGCGTCTGGATAGATGGTGGAGCGCGTACGCCGCATAATATCATCAGCGGGCGTTTTGTCATTAATAACGGCAGTGGTTTCAAGCCCTGCTAGTGCCTGCCATAGGGCTAAATAGCGCTGCGGGCCTAAAGCGGTTTTGTAATAGTCGTCGCGGTAGTCGGCGCGGGAGATGTCGATTTCGTTGACCGCAAAGCCTTCGGGATAGCCATAGGCGGGTCGCCCAACGATGCGACGCGCTTCTCGAATGTAAGGATATTTAGAGAGGCCGTGAGCGGTGCCCATGGGCGCATCTAGCCCGTAAACAAAGCGGTTATCGGGGTGCAGCTCTTTCACGCCAGCACCGAGCTGGGAGTCGGTAGTGCCTTCCACTAGCCAGTGGTAGTAGCTGTAAGCGTTCTCTTCACCTTTGCGTAGGGCATCTACCCGCAGCCCGCCAAACCAGCCGCCCGGTTCTAGCTGGCCATCGGCGACGAGCTGTGACGGGCTTAAAATCAGGTTGTCGGCAGATGTTCCAGGGCGGTAGTCGTTACCCCATGTCCAGTTTTGCATGGAGATATCGCCGGGAGCGACTTTGGAGACGCCGAACTGCGTGCCCTCTGGTCGAGGATTGGGAGCGGCGATGCGGCGATAGGTAAATACATAGTCGAAGTAGTCTTTGCTCTCGCGAGGCTTTTCGTAGCTAAAGTAAGGGGCGTATTGCTCGTAGTAGGCGGGTTTGGGCTGGGGCTGGGGCTCGGCGGTGTGCTCCATGCCAAAGGTGTAGGTGAAGCCTTGGAGACAATACTGATCGCCCATTTCGGTGGGAGAAGAGGGGTTGAGGGGCGATCGCGCATCCAATCCAATCCGATAGGGCACACCGGTGAGCGCAATCACCTCGCCCGTTTCGGTCGCTTCTACTACGTACCAGTCGGCAGGGCCTGCTTGCTTGCGAGCTTTAGGAACAAACTGAATAATCTTTTTGGTGAAGCGCTCAGAGTCTTCGTAGCTGTAGCTATCTACAATCGTTGCCGACAAAAGCTCTGTGTTGAGCGGGGGCGTGCCGGGAGCAGGGGCGTGTTGAATGGCGATCGCGCTATCAATCATCCGGCCATCCGCGCTGATTTGCAGATCTTTTACCACCGTAGAAGGAAACCACTTGAGCTTGCCCTTACCTTTGCGAGCCGCGTCGTTGAGCATGTCTTCTAAAATAGCGTCGGCATCTCGCGGCAAAAAGCAGGAGACGCTCACCCAGCAGCCACCTGGATTGAGTTTGCCATAGAAAGATTCAATCCGACTGCGAAGCTCTTTGTAGCCTTGGGCATAGAAGAGGAGCGATCGCTGCTTTCTCGCTTCATCAAGCGCCGAGGTTCCTTGAGAAGAAATCTGCCCGCCCACCCAGTCGGTCAGCTCAGTCATACAGACCGTACGACCGACTAATAGGCTTTCGTAAGCCGCCGCTGCGCCCGATAAGCCGCCGCCAACAATCAACAGCTCGCACTCTACTGTTTCATCAGGCGTGGGCGCAGGCGCACCACCAGAGACTTGAGCAGAGGCAGGTTGCAGACTGCTCACAGGCAAAGACACAGCCGCCATAAGTAGGCCAAATGCACCCGCAGAGCAGCGTCGAAACAGAGAATTAGCCATAGAAACGTTAGAAAAACTCTTGATAAGAAAAGTTGACGATGAAATTAGTTGAGCGTATTTTTCCCTAAAATTACGCACTTCCCCATCGATTGACAAGCCCCCCTGTATCACTTGCTGAATTATTGCAAAGGGGCCAATCGGTCAAACCAGCGCCATCCTCAGGCAGTGTAGGATATATGGCACACCGCCTCAAGCAGTAAATTTCCGACTGCACCCCGATTTGCACATGGCTCAAAAACTTCTCTACATCAGCAACGGCCACGGCGAAGACAATCATTCTGCCCATGTCATTCGCACGCTGCGAGCCATTCGCCCTGAGCTAGAAATTGTGGCGCTGCCAATTGTGGGCGAAGGGAATGCCTACAGCAAAATAAACGTGCCGATTGTGGGGCCGACCTACACGCTGCCATCAGGTGGGTTTACCTTTATGAATCGGCTGCGGCTGATTAATGACATTCGCGCGGGCCTGCTGACGATGACCTGGAAGCAGTTTCAGGCGATGAAAAAGCAGGCGGAGCAGGTAGATTTTGTCGCGGCGACTGGCGATGCGGTTGGGCAGTCATTTGCCTACTTGAGCGGCAAACCGTTTGTGTCGTTTATCTCGCCGCTCTCGTCAACTTATGAGGGGACGCTTAAGCTTGATTTTATCCTGTGGAACATTCTTAAGTCTGAGCGGTGTAAGGCCGTTTTTACCCGTGATGCGCATACGGCTGAAGACCTGACCCATCAAGGATTAGAAAAGATTTATTTTGGCGGTATACCCGCGCTAGATCGGCTCAAGCC
>JBARVS010000029.1:0-8094 GCA_049646385.1 Phormidesmis sp.
AAGTCATCGACATGGCAAAAGAGTTCTTCTAAGCTAGACATAGTGGAGGACAGGGCTGGTTGATTTTGGTAATCTCAGCGTACCTGTTCTCCTTTTTTTCTGCCGTTCTTATCCCGAACTGACGTTACTGTAGTAAAACCAAACTTCAGGAAGGCTGCTTGAGCAGGCGCTATAGTTGCTCCTAGTGTTATAGATCCTGTAACGCCAGCTATCAGCAAAACTTTAGCAGTTGATTTGAAAATTATCATCTTAGGTAGTCAGTAGTATTTGTGAATCGTACAAATAGAAGCTGGCAAGTATAAAAAATCTTGGCTTCTGTAGCCCCGAACATCCAAAAATTATGGATTTGTTGGCGCTGGTAGAGTACCCCAAAGAGTTAGCTGCGTAATCAAAAAGCTCACCTTTTTAACTTAAGTTTTCAAGCTTTTTGATGATGATTTTGATGACTGTTGAGTGATCGCCCTCTAGCTACGAAAACCACTCTCTAAAAATTGCCTTTACAAAGCACAATCAAACATCTGGGTTCACATGTCTAAAAGCGCCCTAACCCTGTTCTAGTCGATGAGTGTACCCAAACCTCGTTAGAAAGTAACGGTCACCTGCTCGGCTAAACGATTTACAGTAGCCTTAAAGTAAACAAGTTGTGTTGTGGACACCTCAAGGTGGCGCTTTTGTCCTTTAATGAAAAGGCCGTTTTACTCAGGCCGTGCTTTGGCAAATACAAGAGCTGTAATTAAGGTCGCTCCTAATAGCTTCGAGGCACCCGAACATTTTTATCCGCGTGTGCTTAATGCCAGACCGCACCCGATGGTGAAGTATTTTTTTGGTCTGGGCAATGAGCGCATTGCCGATCGCTACGTGCACCTTCACCCGGAAGTAGACCCGCAGGCGGTTCGCGAGGTGCTTAGCATTAAGCCCAAGTATTTTCGCTGGGGCGGGGCTGACCTGTTTCCGGTGACCACTGACGATGGCGTTCGCCGCGTGATTGTGATTGAAACGAACTCTTGCCCGTCGGGTCAAAAGTCGATGCCTTTTGGTGAAGATGCGCATGAGGACAGTGGCTATCGGACATTGCTAGAGCGGACGTTTGTGCCGATGCTGAAGCGGCGATCGCTCCCCCAAGGCGCACTGGCCGTCATCTATGACAAAAACGAAATGGAAACCTCTGGCTATGCAGCAATGCTGGCCGATATTACTGGCGAGCCCGTTTGGTTTGTGCCCTGTTTTGAAAACGATGAAACCCTGCCGACGCGCTTTACTGAAGATGGCGTATTAGAAATTCGACCCTCCGCTGATGCGGCTGACAATGAGTGGATACCCGTTCGCGCCGCCTTTCGCTACGTGACGCAAAGGCCCTGGAGCCGCATTCCACCGCTGACGCGCACCGCTATCTTAAACCCGGTGCTGGCCTGCATCAGCGGCGGTCGTAACAAGCTAATGGCGGCCAAAGCCTACGACTTTTACAACGCTGAGCTTCAGTCTAGCGGGCTGATGATTCGCACGCCTGAAACCATTTGGGACGTGAATAAAAACGAGGTGCCGCTGTGGGTAGAGCGCATGGGCGGGATTGCCGTGGTGAAAGATCCTTATAGCAATGCGGGGCAGGGCGTTTATACCCTGACTAATGCCAAGGAGCTAGCGGACTTTATGGCGATAGACTTTCGCTTTGATCGCTTTATCGTACAGAGCTTAGTCGGCAATGCAAACTGGAGTTCAGACACGAAGCAGGGCCGATTTTATCACTTGGGCACCCTGCCAGATAAGCGACAGGCGATTTATGTGGCAGACCTGCGGATGATGGTGGGCGCGAGCGCCGAGGGCTTTTATCCGGTGGCAAGCTATGCGCGCAGGGCTCGCAAGCCGCTGACAACCGAGCTGGATGGCTCAATGAACTCGTGGGATATGCTGGGCACTAATCTATCGGTAAAAAAGGCGGACGGCTCTTGGCTGAGTCAGTCGGAGCGGCTGCTGCTGATGGATAGCCGGGACTTTAATCAGCTTGGCGTAAGTATTGATGACCTGATTGAAGGCTATTTGCAAACGGTGCTTTCGGTGATTGCCATTGACAAGATGGCGCAAAAATTGATTACTCAAAAGGGCGCTTTTCGCCGTAAGCTGTTCGCCTCACTCAACCCCGATCCGGCTTTTGTTGAAGATATTGGCCTTTAAGGGTGTCTATGAAGTTACACTTTATGAAGTACCTGTGATACTACTGTGAGATTAAGTTAGCAGGTAACAAACCATGAGTAGCCGACCGTCTGTAGATTTCCCAGGTGCCCAAATTGTTGATGAGCTAGCGCTGGATGAGCTGCCTAAAGGTGCCTGTACAAAGCTGCTGGTAAATTTGATTCATGATGGGCTTGGGCGATCGCTCCGCTTGCCCGTAATGGTCGCGCGTGGGGCACATCCTGGCCCTGTTTTAGGCATTACAGCCGCCCTACATGGTAATGAACTCAACGGCATCCCGGTGATTCATAACCTGTTCAAGTCGCTAGATCTTAAATCGCTGCGAGGCACCATCGTCGGTGTGATGGTTGTTAACGTGCCCGCCTATCTCAACAACATGCGCACGTTTGACGATCGCACCGATATGAACCATGTAATGCCGGGTAAGCCGCACGGCAGCATTGCTCAGATTTATGCGCATCGATTTCTGCATCGCATTATTGAGCGCTTTGAATATTTAATCGACTTGCATACGGCTAGCTTTGGCAACGTGAATTCGCTGTATGTGCGAACGGATATGACCAACGAAATTACCGCTAAAATGGCCTACCTGCAAAGGCCGCAGATTATTTTGCATAACCCCGCCTCAGATAGAACGCTGCGAGGAACCGCAGCGGAGCTAGGCATTCCATCAATTACGGTTGAAATTGGCGATCCTCAAATTTTTCAGCCGCGTAGGATTGCGGCCTCTTTGACGGGCGTGCGGCGGGTGATGGCGGAAATTGGCATGTTGGTAAAGCGATCGCGCAGCGTCTCTAAAGGAGAATCGCGCAGCGTCTCCAGCCGTGCCTCTAACGGAGCGGTGTCAAAAGCAGGCCCTCAGCCCGTGCTTTGCTCAAGCTCAGAGTGGCTTTATACCGACAATGGCGGACTCTTAGACGTGCTGCCCAAGCCGACTGATATTGTCAAGGCGGACGATATCATTGCCTTGCAGCGCAACATTTTTGGTGAAGTGATTGCTCAATACCGGGCACCTCACGATGGCATTGTGATTGGCAAAAGCATGAACCCGGTGGCGCAAACGGGCGCAAGGATTATACATTTGGGGGCGATCGCCGCGCCCGAAAACTCTCTTTACGTGCAAATTCATACAGCCATTCCCAAAATGCCCATTCCTGTAGCGCCTAGCTTAGAACACCTAGCCCATCACTGAAGCCTGCCACTAGGTAAGCTGATGATGCTCATTCCAAAGCCGACAGCGCTATATGCAAGTTACTTTTTTAGTCAACGATCCCAATGACATTCAGCCAACCCAAACGACTGCTCTGTTAATCGCTGCTGCCGTCAATCAAGGGCATCAGGTGGGCGTCACGGGCGTAGGTGACCTGGCCTGTCAGCCGCAGGGCTGGCCTTCCGCCCAGGTTCGATGGATAGCAGAAAAAACTGCTGACCTGTCGGCTCTGCTGCGCTCAGTTGCCAAGACGCAGCCACAGGCAGCACGGCTGTCACAGGCCGATTTGCTAATGATGCGAACTAACCCTGCTCGGGATACTAGCCACGCTGCTGCCCACGGCCTTGCGCTTAATTTAGTTCGCCAAAGCCAAAGAGACACAGAAGACGAAGATAATAGCATTCGCGTAATCAACCAGCCTGACGGCTTGGTTCGCGCTGCAACTAAGCTGTATTTGTTAGAGCTACCCGAATTTACCCGGCCTAAAACGCTGGTGAGCCAACGCCAAGCTGATATTCTTGCCTTCGTTCGCAGCCTGGGGAGTCCTGCCGTGCTGAAGCCGCTTCAGGGCACCCGAGGCAACGATGTTTTTTTAATTAAAGATGCTCGCGATCGCAACCTCAATCAGATTATTGATGTGATTTTGCGGCAGGGGCCAGTGATGGCACAGCGCTGTATTCCAGGGGCCGAAGCGGGCGATACTCGCGTCGTAGTTTTTAATGGCAAGGTGCTAGAGATTGAGGGGGAAGTGGCGGCGATCGCTCGCATACCAAAATCAGGCGACTTCCGCAGCAACCTGCACGCTGGCGGCTTGGCGCAGCCCGGTGTCGTCACCGATGATATGCGCAAAGTAGTGGACGCCATTGGCCCCAAGCTCGCAGGCGACGGCCTTTTTTTAGTGGGGCTCGACTTCATCGGCGCTCAGCTAGTTGAAATTAACGTTTTTAGCACAGGCGGACTGCACAACGCGCAAAAGTTCACTGGCAAAAACTTTTGTGCCTACATCATTGACGAGTTAACTCGAAATCTGCCCGGTCCGGCTTAGCGGATCTGGCTGAGTGAATCTAGCTTAACGGGTCTGGCTTAAACCGCCTTAAACAACAGAGTTCTCCAACTGTGCGACTTTTTCTCCTTTACCCTTAGCCGATTTTCCTAATCCCGGCAGCAGCCGTTTTGCCATCTCTGGGCTTTCTTCAAGCAAAAACTTCAAAAACGTCTGTGCCACTACCGACACCTGCTTGCCGGCTAAGCTGGCTACGTACCAGTGCCGCTCAATCGGGAAGCCCTGCACGTCTAAAATGGCAAACTCGCCGGTGGTGCCTTCCGAGATAATAGTGTGCTGAGAGAGGACAGAAATGCCGAGGCCGCCTGCGATCGCCTGCTTAATCGCCTCATTACTTCCTAGCTCTAACCTCACCTTGACATTGATATTGCGCTTGGCAAACAGCTCTTCTACCGCCGTTCGCGTCCCCGATCCCGACTCACGCATAATGAACGGCTCATCGTTCAACATCTCAATCGGAATATTCTTTTTACGCGCCAGCGGATGGCTCGTCGGTGCTAGCACAACCAGCGGATTTTCTAAAAAAGGATGAACATCTAAGTCGGGCTGAGACGGCGTTTGACTGATGATGTACAAGTCATCTTCATTGTCTGACATGCTCTTTTGAATCTGCTGGTGATTGGTCACCTTGAGCGAAATATCAATGCCGGGATAGCGCTTGCAAAAAGGGCCCAGCAGCCGGGGCACAAAATACTTTGCCGTTGTAATTACCGCCAGATTAAGCTGTCCCTGCTTCATGCCTTTGAGATTAGCAACAGACATTTCAAATCGCTCTAGCCCGGTGAAAATTTCCTGACAGGTTGACAGCAGCTTTTCACCCGCCTGCGTCAAATACAGCTTTTTACCAATTTGCTCAAACAGCGGCATTCCAACTGCTTTGGTAAGCTGCTTAACCTGAATAGAAACCGTGGGCTGAGTAAGGTACAGTTCTTCGGCAGCGCGCGTAAAGCTACCGTGACGAGCCGTTGCTTCAAATACTTTGAGCTGATGTAGCGTTGCATGAATCACAGGGGGCACTACCGATGGATTTTATGTATGTATAGAAAATAGTCTATCAAACAATGAAACATCATAGGAAAACCATTAAAAAAGCGCTCGTTTATACAATTAGTGCATACGAGCGCTGGCCTGAAACTTATTCATCCGCCGCTGGCGTAAATTTTTGCCTGTCGTGGGCTGTCAAACGCAGCCAAAGCTTATGCTTTAGGCAACAGGCTGCTGCTGTAGGCATCGCCGCCGCTATAGGCCGGGACTCTATTAGCATAGTCGGTTGCTTGGCCTGTGACTGTCGTTGCAATTTGCTCAAACGACTCAGAGCGCCAGTTGCGTTCGTGAATGGGCTTGGTCTGCTCGCCCATAAAGTAAGCCTGGGTGCCAATCACGGCTGCGGCAACCCAGCCAACGACAAACAAAGCAATCAAAATAGTCATTGTCATAGTCAAAACCTCTGTATAAACCTGTCAAAGTCAAAACCTGTCAAAGTCAACAGGCTGTTATGTAACCCAATGTAACGCATATATTACAAAATATGTATTTTTCTTGACGATTTTAGTGAAATCTATGTCTAAATGTTCTGCTACCCTTCCCTTTTACTAGACGCTATGCCGATTTATTTTTTCTGGGGCGCTGACGAATTCAATTTAAAAAAAGCGGTGACGACTTTACGAGAAAGCGTCCTCGATGCTAGCTGGGCTAGCTTCAACTATGATCACGTTTCTCCTAATTTGGCTGACGGGCCAATGCAGGCGCTCAATCAAGCCATGACGCCCCCTTTTGGCATGGGCCAGCGCTTTGTATGGCTAGCTGATACCACCCTGGGCCAGCGCTGCCCCGAAGAAGTTTTGACCGAAATGGAGCGAACGCTGCCAGCGGTGCCTGATACAACGGTGCTGCTGCTGACCAGCGCTCACAAGCCAGACGGACGGCTAAAGTCGACCAAGCTGCTAAAGAAGTATGCAGAGGTGCGTGAGTTTGCAGCGATCGCCCCCTGGCAAACCGACCAAATTATGGGGCAGGTAAAGCGCGTTGCCCAAGAAATGAACCTGAAGCTAAAGCCCCAATCGGCTGAGCTGCTAGCCGAGGCGGTTGGGGCCGATACCCGTCGGCTGTACAACGAAATTGAAAAGCTTAGCCTGTATTGGAGCAGTCAGCTTAAGACCGATCCCTTGCCGCCAGAAGTGGTGAGCGAGCTAGTGGCCGTGAGCACTCAAACAAGCTTTCAGCTTTCGGAGGCGCTGATTGCGGGCAGGGCTGATCGCTCATTGAGCCTAGCGAGCGATTTGCTTAGCAACAATGAGCCAGCGCTGCGGGTAGTCGCTACGCTGGTGGGGCAGTTTCGGCGATGGCTGTGGGTGAGCCTGCTCATGGCGGAAGGAGAGCGGGATATGAGTGCGATCGCCAAAGCCGCAGAAATCAGCAATCCCAAACGGGTTTACATTTTGCAAAAGCAGGTGCGCGGCTGTTCGCCCACTCAGCTCAACCGCGCCATGACGCTGCTGCTCGATCTAGAATTTAGCCTTAAGCGCGGCGCGCCTGAGCAAATCACTCTGCAAACCAAAATGATCGAGATTGCCAGCTTGTTTTAAAGAAAGCTCAATGCTCCTCTAAAATGACAACCAGCTAACAACTACAAAACAGCCCACAAAACAGCTGGTGATCGTCATGAGTCTTAAAAATAATTGCTATCGTCGTGTGTTACTGGCGATCGCCTCGGGTGCATTTCTCAGCGCTGTGTCTTTCACCCAGCTTGGCAACCTGCTAAGCACGGGTCGTTTATCAGAAATCATGCCAGCGGCCTACGCCCAAACAACGACCGATGAAGACGTGACCAACTACGCTCGCGCCGTCTCAGCCATTGAAACTCAGCGCCAGCTTGCCTACGAATCTGCGAGCGATGTTTTAACCGCAGCAGGCAGCGAAAAGAGCGTTTTAGAAACGCCGCTAAGCTGTCAGGCTCACCGACTCAAAGACATGCCCAGCAGCCTTTCCAAATCAGAGCGAGTGAGCCTGCTAACGGTGCTGGTAGATTTTTGCAGGCAGGCACGCGCCACTGCCGAAACCAACAACCTCACGCCTCAGCGCTTTAACAGCATCACCACCGCTCAAAAAGAAGATCCAGAGCTGGCCAAGCGAATTAAGACGGCCATTAGTGAACTGCCAGCCAGCGAGTCTTAAGCGCTACAATAGTCTACTGACCTTGTCGATGCTCTGAGGTTTTGTTTTTTAAGATCTTGTTTGAGGTCTGGTGAGCTAGCTCTTTTCGGGCGCATATAGTAGGTTCTTATGCAATTTATCGATCAGGCTGAAGTAGACGTAGAAGGGGGCACGGGCGGCGATGGTATGACCTCCTTTCGCCGAGAAAAGTACGTTCCTGCGGGTGGCCCTTCTGGGGGCACGGGGGGCAACGGCGGATCGGTCGTACTCGTAGCCAACAACAATCTCCAAACTCTGTTGGATTTTCGCTATGCTCATCGCTTTCGCGCCCCCGATGGCGGAAAGGGCGGCTCTAAAAACAAAACCGGGGCCACTGGCGAAGATCTGCTGATTGAGGTGCCCTGCGGCACGCTGGTATATGATTTGGACAAAGGCTCACTCATGGGCGATTTGACCGAGCCCGATCAGCGGCTGGTAATCG
>JBARVS010000030.1:0-10083 GCA_049646385.1 Phormidesmis sp.
CGCTAATGCCTTTTGCGCCTGAGCGTAGTAGGTATCTTTTTGGATGATAAGTGCGATCCAAAAGCTTGCATCAGCAATAACCATACTTCTCCATCAAGCTTTCTGTTAGATACTTTTTGTAATTAACAGAAAGGTCAGACGGCCCATCTTCTACATAGCCAATCAACCCAAACTCCTTCAAGTCCTCATAGGGTGAGTATGTATCTTCCTTCAAAGAGGTTTCAACCTCCGCCTCTTTGTCTGTGGCAGAGCTTCTGTCTTCTGTTTTCTGCCGCAGCCTAGCAATTTCGTCAGCAACTTCCTGCAAAGCGTCATCTGGCAAAGTTCGTATGGCTTCTATCAACTGCTCGCGTTGCTGCTCTACGGTATTTATCTTCAAGGCATCCATTCTACGTTCACCTTCTGCTATGGCTACTGATAAGTCTATCAAGCCTGAACTCCCTTGAACCTCCACGGCTCGCTACTATAAATAGCAGTCGAACAAAAACAGGATGATAGCTTAGCTATGAAAATTGCCGTTACGGGTGCTACCGGGTTTGTCGGGTCTCGCTTGGTTGCTCGCTTGGTGGACGAAAGCCATGAAGTAAAAGTGTTTACCCGAAATGTGGAGAAGGCGCGTAAGGTCTTTGCTGCAAATAAGTTTAAGCTTTTGAAGTTTGTGGCCTATGTGCCGATGGCGTCGGGTGAGTGGCAGGGTGAGATTTCGGGCTGTGACGGGGTGATTAATTTGGCAGGTGAGCCGATTTCGGAGCGGTGGTCGGGCGATCGCAAAACCAAAATCCTCAACAGCCGCAAGCTTGGCACCCAAAAAATCGTCGAGGCTATTTCAAAAGCCGATTCAAAGCCATCCGTTCTCGTCAGCAGCTCCGCCATTGGCTACTACGGCACCAGCGAAACCGCCGAATTCTTGGAAACCAGCGAACCGACTGAGAACGATTTCCTTTCGCAGGTATGCCAAGCCTGGGAAGCTGAAGCTAATAATGCTAAGGATTTAGGCGTGCGGGTGGTGATTATTCGTACGGGCATTGTGCTGGGTGACGGGGGCGCGATCGCTAAAATGATCACCCCGTTCAAACTGTACGCGGGTGGCCCTATCGGTAACGGTCGCCAGTGGTTTTCGTGGATTCATATTGACGACTTGGTTAGTCTGTACATCAAGGCGCTGCTGGATCCAGCGATGCATGGCGCATACAACGGCACTGCCCCCGAGCCGCTGCGGATGAAAGAAGTTGCCGATACGTTAGGCGAAGTAATGGATCGACCCTCTTGGCTGCCCGTGCCTGATTTTGCGATTGAGGCGCTGTTAGGCGATGGGGCGGTGGTTGTGCTCAAAGGGCAAAAAGTGCTGCCAGAGAGAACCCAAGCGGCAGGCTTTTCCTATGATTATGCTGAGGCAAAAGCAGCGCTAGCAGATGTCGTAAAGCGAATTGGCTAGTGTCTGGCTAGTGTCTGGCTGCGAACTTTTCACACTGCTGCACAAAGCGTTTGGCAATACTAGGCTGGTGGCCCCAGTGCAAATGCACGTACGAGGCATGTAAATTGATTTGGTAATAGCCCTCAAGCTGATCGATAGTTAGCTCGCCCCAGTAGCGCTGAGTTTTATAGATGGGCCGATCTAGTCTTTCTATCACGCTAGATTTGTGAAACTCATGGCCTACAACGGTTTGCCCTTCTGTGAGCAGTGGCCCGTTGGCGATCGCCCGCCCCCGTCGATAGCCCAACACCAGCCGCTCGCCCATTGTTACCGTCTGAGGAATCACCCCTAGCATCGGCCAAGGCTTGCCGTCAAAATCTATCAGCGCTCGGCTCAAATACATTAGCCCACCACATTCGGCGTAAGTGGGCATTGCTTGACTAATGGCTTGGCGAATAGCTGCTGCCATCTGCCTGTTTTCACTCAGCCGCGCTGCAAACACTTCTGGGAACCCGCCGCCAAAATAAAGCCCTTCAGCGGCGGGCAATGCTTCATCTTCAAGCGGACTCCAGTAAACCAGCTCAGCGCCCTGCTCGCTCAGCGCCGCCAAATTATCAGCGTAGTAGAAGTTAAAAGCAGCATCGCGGGCGATCACAATCCTCACCTTTTTCTTCTTTTCTTTCTTTTTTACGTTCTCACCTTGCTCTACTTCCAGCCAGCCAGCCAGCCGCTCCCAATCAAAACATCGCTCTCCTAGCGCAGCCAGCCGCTCAGCGACTTTGCCAAACTCACCGATCTCCCCGGTTGGCACTAGCCCCAGATGACGGCTGGGCAGCTGAATCTCTTTTTCCCGCCGAAAGACGCCGTAGATAGGCATATTGATGGCTGCTAAGGCATCGCGTAATAATTGAAGATGGCGATCGCTCCCCACCTGATTCAAAATTACGCCTACCACATTCACCCGAGCGTCAAACGTCCGATAGCCTTGAACTAGCGCAGCCAGCGATCGAGCCATTCGCCCACAGTCCACCGCTAGCAGCACTGGCAAATTCAACAGCCGAGCGACATGAGCTGTGCTGGCGGTGTTATCTACGCCCGTTGCCCCGTCAAACAGGCCCATAACGCCTTCTATCACCGCATCATCCGCGTTTGAGCAGTGCGCCTGATAGCTTTGCTGCACGTAGGCTTCGCTGGTTAGCGCCGGGTCTAAGTTGTAGCAAGCGCGACCCGTTACCGCAGCGTGAAACATCGGATCGATGTAGTCTGGCCCTACTTTGAATGATTGGACGCGGTGGCGACGCTTTTTGAGGGCGGCAAGCAGCGCTAGGGTCAGGGTTGTTTTGCCCGTGCCGCTGCGATCGCCCGCCAGAATAATCCCCATAGTTTTGGCATACGTAAAAGAGCTGAAGCTATCTATAAGGCTGTGGGCTTTGGCTATGCCACCTATTGAATCTTCACAGGATGTAAAAACAGTCAAAAAGTATCTGGTTATACTTTAGCCGGAGAGGGTTTGCATACTTTTTCCCTTGTCTACTTTTTTCTATTTACTTTTCCCTGTTGTTTAATAACCTGATGCGATGACTTTTCAAAATCCTCACGCAGCGTCGTCACTTTTATCTTTGAGTCGCTTTGGCCAGCAGCCCAATCGCAAGCTCACCGCTAGACTAGGCAGCGGCCTAATGGCTTTGAGTCTCAGTTTAGCAACCGTTCTGCCAGCGCTAGCAGCCGATCCTTTCAGGGCTAACACCGCTAGCACGCCCCACAGCATTGGCCCGCTGACTGAAAGTGCCTTCAAAGCTATCTTTAAAGACGGTGATTACATCCGCGCTCAGGACTACCTAGCCCAGGCTGAAGCAGCCGAATCGGGCGAGCCGCTTGTGCAGGCGATGCTGGCTTCTATGGAATATTTGAGGGGAGGTGATTTGGCAGGCGTTAATGAACGCGCAGCGGCAACTAAGTCAGCCGCGCAAGCGCTGAAACCCTCAGATCCTTTGCGAGGTCATCTATACACCGCAGTCGGGACTTTTCTCGAAGGCGCTTACATCATGAAAACACAGAGCGTTGCGAGAGGGACACCTGCTGCTTTGGGCCTGTTACAAACTGTATTTAATGAGCTAGATAAAGCCGAAAGCATCGATCCGAATGATCCAGAGCTGAACCTGCTGAAGGGCTATATGGATTTGATGCTGGCGGTTAATTTGCCTTTTTCTAATCCAGATGAGGCGATCGCACGCATGAGCGACTATGGCAGTCCGGCGTATCTCACTCAGCGAGGGATTGCGGTGGGATACCGCGATTTGGGTGATTATGATAAAGCTGTGGTGGCAGTCGATAAGGCGATCGCCGCTGCCCCAAGCAATCCAGAACTGCTCTACTTGAAGGCGCAGCTCTTGGCAAAGCAGGGCGCGCAAGCAGATAGCGCAGTTTTGTTCAAAAAAGCGCTAGAGTCTGCCAATCAGCTACCTACTTCTTTGGTTAAGCAGATTACTTGGGAGGGCTGTGTAGCCGAAGGTATTGCCAATAGCCAGCAGTGCCAAGACCAAAAGAATGCTGCTAAGGGCGCATTCTAATTCTGCCTCAAAATTAATTGATATCTTCTATTACTTGGTTCAGCAACTGGCCTAGCGACATTTTGCTGCCGAAATAACATTGCTGGGCGTAGAGGCATAGAGGCGTAGAGGCGTTGAGGCGTTGAGGATGGTTAGAGGCCAATAGCCCAACTGTCAGCTTTGCCTCTATCCTCTTGACGTTTATCCAAACGGCTGTACGCCTTAGTATTGCTAAGCTTTGCGCTGCTATGTCGATGCTGCTGCTTTCCTGCGATCCTCTTTTTCTGGCTAAAAGCTGGGCCACTTGAGCGACTTGTCTAGTGAGATAGTCGGCGATCGCCACCTGCGCCCCATAATCGGTTAACCACGAGAGCAGGAAACCGAGCCGCTAACTGATTAAGCCTGATGCGAATTCAACTTGGCGCTGCAAAAGGTCGCCCTGCACAGGGTCAATTGTCAATTCAAAATCAGGAAATTCGTAATTACCCTTAATACTTTTGTAGTCCTAATAGCTGCGCCCTTCCAAGTCTGTTTAATTGGCGCTCAAACGTTTGCCAATCGATTATTAACCCGAAGATCGCTCCGCCTTAAATGCCTGCTTGAGCTTACTTTTCTTTTTTCTAACTAATAACAGATGTGTCTATAGATTACAGATCGTTATGTTAATGAGGTGAGCCAAGAAAAAATAAGGCAAACGGTAAAAAATGAGTATATGCACCCACCGTAGCTAGTTTTCTTGAAAGTTCGGCTCACTGACTTAACGATTGCAGGTCTTTTTTAGCCACAGCGACCGATAGCAGCCGTAAGCCTTTAATTGCATCGACCAAAAACCGATAAAGCGCCAGTGAAGCTTTAATCCAATAGTCCACAGCCACACAGTGAGCCACATATTATGATTTCTTTAAAATCTTCCTCCCTTCAAACCAAACTATTCAAGGCTTCTTTACTTGCGCTGACGGCTATTGGCATTGCTTTACCTGGCGTTAGCAGCGCTCAAGCTACCTCAGATGTATCAGATGTACTAGATAAATCAGACACCGATACGTCAGAGGTATCTAAGGCATCTAATCTAAAAGCCTCCTCTGCTCAAAGCGTTTTAGAAGACGGTAATTACCTCTTCGGTCAAAGCCCAAACCCCAATCAAATCGGCTCTGACTACATTGTTTTTGCAGTGAAAGATAACCGGACGGTGGGTGCGTTCTATCAGCCTAACTCTTCGTTTGACTGCTTCTCAGGAGAAGTTACGCCTGAGCGCTTAGCGGTTAACATCGTTGAAAGCTATACGCAGACGGTTTATCCTTATGCGATCGCCATGACCACAGATGAGCCTTTAGTCGCAGGCGAGGCCGCAGGTGCTTACACCATAGAAGGCTTTAGCCAGCTCGCAGCCCTCAGCGCTCAAGACCAGGAAATCCTAGCCGTTTGCCAAGCCGACCTAGCGCAGTAACAGCGTGCAGTCTCATGTGAAGATTGACGCAACAAACGCCTGAAAATCGGGTACCTTAGCGGGTGTATCATAATAATTAAGTTTTATATCTTAAAATGAGAAAGGGCGCTTTAACATCCGTTGCTCATCGGCAAAATCGATAGGCCCGTTACGGAAAACACCCCATCAATTACGGCTCTCTGTAGTGCCACAACACCCGAGATGCAAGTATATTGACATAAGTAGATAAATAACTTAACGAAAAGCCAGCGCAGAATTAATCATTAGCGCAAACAACAGGCCGTCTGATTTGAGGCTAATCACAAAACCCTCTCATCAGTCAGAAGCCGAAAGGCCGCTAGGTCAGGCTTTCAAAGCAGGACGTTAAGCCGTTACACCTTGGTAGAGGTCTCTTCACACATGTTTGAGCATTTTACAAACACAGCGATCGCGGTCATCATGCAGGCGCAAGAGGAGGCCCGTCGCCTGGGTCATAACTTTGTCGGCAGTGAGCAGCTGCTGCTCGGCATCATTAAGGAAAACACCAGCATCGCCGCAAAGGTGCTGGACGAGTTTGGCATTAACTTAGCCAACGCTCGCACGGAAGTGGAATCGATTATCGGTCGCGGCTCTGGCAATGGCCCGGTAGAAATTCCCTTCACGCCCAAGGTTAAGCAGGTATTTGAGCAGGCTTTTCAAGAAGCCCGCAAGCTTGACCATCCTTATATTGAGCCAGAGCATCTGCTGCTGAGCCTCACGCAAAATTCTGAGAGCGTTGCCTACCGGGTAATCGCAAACTTAGGCGTCGATCCTGACAAAATTCGCGTGCAGCTAGTGCGCGTGATCGGCGAGAGTACGCCAGTCGCTTCGGGGCGCGGCGGTGGTAGCAGCAAGCCTGATCGCAAGTCTGAGAGCAGTGTGCTTACTGAGTATGGCACTGACCTGACGGCGGTTGCCGCTGAAGGCAAGTTAGATCCGGTGATTGGTCGCCATAAAGAAATTGAGCGCGTCGTGCAAATTCTAGGCCGTCGCACTAAAAACAATCCCGTTTTGGTGGGTGAACCCGGCGTGGGTAAAACGGCGATCGCCGAAGGCTTAGCCCAGCGCATTGTCAACCAAGACGTGCCAGAAGCGTTAATTGACCGTCGCGTTATTAGCCTTGATATGGGTCGGCTGGTTTCGGGGACTCGCTTTAGAGGCGACTTTGAAGAAAGAATTACGCAGGTCATTGACGAAGTTCGTAAGTCTGAAGATGTCATCTTAGTAATTGATGAAATTCATACGCTAGTAGGTGCGGGTTCTTTAGAAGGCGGCATGGACGCGGCCAACCTGCTCAAGCCTGCCTTGGCACGGGGCGAGATGCAGTGCATCGGCGCAACCACGTTAGACGAGTACCGCAAGCACATTGAAAAAGATGCTGCATTAGAGCGTCGCTTTCAGCCTGTGACGATTGCGCCACCTTCGGTTGAAGACACTGTCGAAATTCTCTATGGTCTGCGTAGTCGGTACGAGCAGTTCCATCGATTAAATATTACGGATGAAGCGGTAGAAGCGGCGGCAAACTTGAGCGATCGCTACATCACCGACCGTCACCTGCCCGACAAGGCAATCGATCTGATTGATGAAGCGGGCTCGCGAGTGCGCCTGCGCTACTCACGCACGATTCCAGCTAGCGAACTGCGCAGCGAACTGCGTCAGGTGCAAAAAGGCATCATCGAAGCCATTCAGCTTCAGGATTTTGACCAGGCAGCCACGCTCCGTGAAACAGAGTCTTCCCTAACTCAGCAAATTCAAGACACCTTGGAGGGCGATGTCATTATTACAGGCATTCCGCAGGTAAGCGATGAAGACATTGCTGATATCGTTTCTTCTTGGACGGGCGTACCCGTAAATGCCATTACCGAAACCGAGTCGGTGATGATGATGCACCTTGAAGATACGCTGCACGAAAGAGTTGTTGGTCAAGACGAAGCGGTCGTTGCGGTATCCAAGGCCATTCGTCGCGCCCGAGTTGGACTGCGCGGCATGGATCGGCCGATCGCTAGTCTGGTATTTTCTGGCCCAACGGGTGTGGGTAAAACTGAGCTGGCTAAGGCACTTGCACAGTCGGTCTTTGGCTCTGAGGAGTCAATGATTCGGCTGGATATGTCTGAGTTCATGGAGTCTCATACCGTTTCCAAGCTGATTGGTTCTCCACCGGGATTTGTCGGCTACGACGAAGGTGGTCAGCTAACCGAAGCTGTACGTCGCAAGCCTTACAGCGTCATCCTCATGGACGAGATTGAAAAAGCTCATCCAGACATCTTCAATATTTTGCTGCAAGTTTTAGACGATGGCCGACTGTCGGACTCTAAAGGCAGAGAAATCAGCTTTAAGAACACGCTGATCATCATGACCTCTAACATCGGTTCTAAGGTGATTGAGAAAGGCGGCGGCGGCTTAGGCTTCGAGCTATCTGACGACGATGGCATGACCAACCGCTACAACAACATTCGCAACCTTGTGAATGAAGAAATGAAGCAGTTCTTCCGCCCTGAGATGCTCAACCGAATTGACGAAATCATTGTATTCCGTCAGCTCACTAAGGATGAAGTTAAGGAAATTGCTGAGATTTTGCTGAAGCAGGTAAGTGCAAGACTGGGCGATCGCAACCTATCGTTTAAGCTCACTGACGCCTTTAAAGAGCGTCTCGTGACCGAAGGCTACGATCAGCGCTACGGTGCCCGCCCGATGCGCCGCGCCATCTCCCGCTTGGTTGAAGATCACCTCGCTGAAGCTATCTTGGCAGGCAACCTCAAAGATGGCGATACGGTTGTCTTTGATATCGACAAAGAAGGCGAAATCGTAACGGCACCTGAACGTGAGCCCGCTCTTGCTGGTGCTAAGAAATAGAGCCGTTAAACGCTGAGTAGCTTCGGCTAATAGCCTATCTAAATACACAACTCAAAGCCACGGAACGCTCCGTGGCTTTTTTTCTCACTCTGTCCTACTTTCCAGTTCTTCTTTGCTTACTTATGACTGCCTCCACTCCTCAGAAAAAAGTCGTTGTCGTCGGTGCTGGCTGGGCCGGACTAGGCGCAGCACACCACTTATCAAAGCAAGGTTACGAAGTCACTTTACTAGAAGCTGGAGCCTACCCTGGTGGACTGGTTGCTGGCTGGCAAACCGAAAAAGGGCGCTCCGTAGAAGCAGGCATTCACGGCTTTTGGTATCCCTACAGCAATATCTTTGCGCTGACGGACGAGCTAGGCATTCAGCCCTTCACGCCCTACACCCGCTCAGCTCAATATTCGCCCGCTGGTTTAGAAGTCGAGTCGCCTATCTTCCAGCGCAAACCCTACTTGCCTACGCCGCTCGGCACGTTCGTTTATACCCAATTTAAGCGACTGCCTTTGATAGATCGCCTTTCAGCGCTGCCGTTGCTATACGCGCTAGTCGATTTTGATAATTCAGATGAAGCTTGGAAGCGCTATGACAATATGACCGCTCGCGAGCTTTTCAAGCAGTATGGTGTTTCAGAACGCTTGTATAAAGAATCTTTTGAGCCCATGCTATTAGTGGGTTTATTCGCACCGGGCGAACAGTGCTCAGCCGCTGCTGCTTTAGGAATGCTCTATTACTTTATTTTGGCTCATCAGCCAGATTTTGACGTGCGCTGGTGTCGTGGCACCGTTGGCGAAATGATTTTTCGGCCTTGGGTAGCGCAAATTGAGCGGGCAGGGGGCCAAATTCTGGCCAATCATAGAGTCACTGATGTGCGCGTTGAATCGGACAATTCTATCAGCGCTGTCATTTGTGGCAACGAAGTATTTGAAGCGGATGCGGTGATTTTCTCAGTGGGAATTACTGGCATGAAAAAGATTGTGGGGCAAAGTGAAGATCTGCGATCCTCCACGGGAGGCGCTTTGCGATCGCGCCCCGAATTCCGCAATCTCGCAAACCTTAACGGCATAGACGTTCTCGCCGTTCGCCTCTGGTTCGACCGTAAAATTGACATTCCCCTGCCGTCCAACGCCTGCTTTGGCTTTCATCAAACCACTGGCTGGACGTTCTTCGACCTCAACGCCTTGCACGACGAATACAAAAACGAACCTGGAATAGTAGTCGAGGTTGATTACTATCACGCCAACCAGTTCCTAAACCTAAGTGACGATCAAATCATTCCACTGGTTCAAGCCGATCTAGCGGGCTGCATTTCCACGTTTGCCACTGCCAACGTTGTCGACCAATCCGTTATCCGCATCCGTCAGGGCGTCACCCATTTTGCTCCTGGCAGCTATCGCTATCTTTTACCCGCTGCCACTAGCCTTAACAATGCTTTTATGAGCGGCGATTGGATTGTCACTCGTCATGGATCCTGGTCTCAAGAAAAAGCGTATGTTACAGGTTTAGAAGCTGCTAACCATGTTATCAAGCGGCTCGGCAGCGGGCAGCTCGCTAACATCATTCCAGTTGTGCCCGACGAACCTCATATTCAAGCCGCCCGCGCCATTAATCACGTTGCTCAAAACCTGCAAAAGCAGTTTCTGCCTCAGTTCTGGCTACCTTAGTTGATTAGTTAGAATCAAACGGAGAGGGGGGGATTCGAACCCCCGTTAGGTTTGACCCTAAAACAGTTTTCGAGACTGCCGCATTCAACCACTCTGCCACCTCTCCCAAAGTGTCTACAAGCGTGGTCTACATCTTACACCTAT
>JBARVS010000031.1:0-6112 GCA_049646385.1 Phormidesmis sp.
CCCCTATCTAAAGCCGATAGCGAATCAATCGCAATGCGCGACGGCTTAAACTCAGCAATTTGCGACTTCCTAATTTGCAAATGATCTTCCAACCCCGCCGACTCCGGATAGGCGCAAATAATTTTTAACAGCCCCTTACTCTCTAACTCTTCAAAATCGATTCCCCAAGAAGACGCATTCCGCGAGAGCTGCGATCGCGACTCCTCGTAGGCAAACAAAATAGAGCGCTCGCCATTTTCGCAGGCGTTCGCCAAAAAGTTACTCACCAGCAGCGTTTTCCCGGTTCCGGTCGCCCCCGTCGCCAAAATAATTGAGTCTTTAAAAAAGCCGCCGCCGCACATTTTATCGAGCGTAGGCACGCCAGACGACACCCGAACATTAGAAGAACGCTGGGTAAGCTGCATGGCACCCAGTGGGAAAATGCTGATGCCGTGGTCGGTCATGGTGAAAGGATACTCTCCCTTCATATGGGTAGTGCCCCGCAGCTTGAGAATCTCAATCGTACGCCTGCGCCGCTCCACCTCTAAAGCATTGCGCACGATCACAACGTTGTCTGAAACAAATTCTTCCACGCCAAAGCGGGCCACCGGGCCATATTCTTCAGTCCGCTCGGTCGTCATCAGCGTCGTCACGCCTATTTGCTTAAGTCGAGCCAGCAGCCGAAAAATTTCCCTACGCACCACCTCAGCCGCATCGTACTGCTGAAAAACTGCGGTCACCGAATCAATGGAAACGCGCTTGGCCTTGTACTTACGAATTGCATATTGAATGCGTTCTATCAGAGCCGACAGATCGACGTTGCCGACCACTTCTTGCCCTTCCGGATCAGGGCAGGCGTCTCGTATAAATAGCTTGCCGCTGTCAATCAGTGCCTGCAAGTCCCAGCCAAAGCTGTAGGCGTTAGTAATAATATCTGCGGGAGATTCTTCAAAGGTGACAAACACGCCGGGTTCGTCAAAGTAGGCCATGCCGTGATAGAGAAACTGCACGGCTAGCAGCGTTTTACCTGTGCCTGAGGTACCGCTTACGAGGGTAGAGCGGCCTATCGGCAAGCCACCATGACTAATATCATCAAAGCCTTCGATCATGGTGCGGATTTTTTGTACCCCTTTCGAGCGGGTTCGCGCCTGATCCTCAGCGGTAGATGAGTATAAATTCATTAGCTAAATAGCCCGTCGTCCTGTAGTTCATCATAGAGAAGATCGAGACCAATCAAAACTTTTTCACGATCTGAGAGATCGCCAATGATTTTGCGTACGGGCGGCGGCAAAATTTTTGACAGGGTAGGCGTCGCTAAAATTTTGTCTTCTTCGGCAAGCTGAGGATTTTTGAGAACGTCAATGACTTTAAGCGCGTAGACACCTTGAAACTCATTTTCTAAAATGGTGTTTAGCGTTCTCAGTGCCAGCCTAGAGCTAGGCGTATTGCCAGCTACGTACAGCTTCAAAATGTATGTTTTGTTAGAGGCACTCATAGATTTGGAGGAAATAGGGGCCGCTTATTTTTTGGAGGAGTACAGTTCTTGGGATTAGGTTTCTCTGGCTAGGTTTCTCTGGGCAAAGACCGACGGTACATTTCGCACAGATGCGCAATCACATCTATTAGGGTCAGGCGATAGTCAGATAATATGTCATCATTACGACCTTCTAGCTGAAGCTGCTTAGAAAAATCGTCAATCAGCTCCATATGAATTTCAACAATTTTAGGCACTGACATATCTGCAAAAAAGGCTACATTCACAAAGTCGTCTACTTTTTGATTGATGCCGCTGTCATTGGCAAAATAGCTTAGAATAATCCGGCGATAGTCCTGACGCAGCTTGTCTAAGAACTCTTGACGCTCTGAAGGACTCATGTTTCTTAAAAAGTTTCTTGAGCGACGCTTGTAATACACGCCAGCATAGCCTAGTCGCTCTTTAAGCTTTTCAGTGAGGCGCTGCTGCTGCAAACTTAGCAGGAACAAGCGTTTATCAGTGGAGGCTTCTGAGGCGGCGGCTTTTGCTTCTGTCGGTAGCTGCGTTGGAAGCTGTAAGTAAAGATCTACAGCCTGCTGAATCGCTTCATCGACTCCTTCTAGATCGCTGGTGTCTAGACAGGTCATCGCTTCGTGGTAATAAACTGTCGAAGCTTTTAGGGGCGCGCGCTGTATTGCATCAGAGTGGCCTACCGTCAGCGCTGGCAGTAGGATGTCGCGCTGCTTTAAGCCTTCTAAGGCAACAAATGTTTCCTGCGAAAACTCTACGATTAGGCAGTCAATCCGATGGCGATTGCTGACTACCCAGTCGCTGAAGTCAGTAGTTGACTGGCTCCACCGTACCGCAAAGCTTCGCTGAGACAACAGCTGATACAAAGAAACAGCAACGGCCTCAGTAGGAACGAAAGCACCTATCAAAAACTGTGCAGACAAAGGATTTTCTTAAAAATATGGGTGGTTTGTAACGGTAGGCTAGAGGTTTTGAAAAAGAACGCTTTGACTTAAGTTATTCGTAGGCAATGATATCAAAGCGCTGTATTACAAAGTGTTACTCTCTATATTTTATTACTAAGCATTTATTAAAACCAGTATATAGTCTGGTCGGTTGTTTTTAAGTCCATGTTTTTACGCGGCGATCGCCCTCCACCCTATGCGTATTTTTTGTTTGACAGTAATGCTGCTATTCCTTTGTTTGGGGCCCGCTAACGCAGCGATCGCCCAAACAGAGCCCATCCAGACGGAACCCATCCAAACTGTAGAATCGCTATTTTCCTTAAACTGCGCGGCCTGCCATGCCGGGGGCGGCAACATTATTCGGCGAGGTAAGAACCTGAAGCAGAAGGCTTTGATGCGCTATGGCTATGGGGAAGTAGAGGCGATCGCCCAACTCGTCACTCAGGGCAAAGGGATTATGCCCGCCTATGCAGATCGGCTTAGTGAAGAAGAGATTGGAGCGATCGCCCAGTACGTTTTAGATCAAGCCCAATCCGGCTGGTAGTCCATCAAGCACTAAAGTATTTCGCCGCCGGGTGATACGTCACAATCGCCGTAGTTGACTGCTCCGGATAAAGCTGCTCACTCTCATCCATATGCATTCCAATCTGCGAAACATCTAATAAATCTAGCTGCTTCGGCTGATCTTGCATATTTGGACAGGCCGGATAGCCAAAGCTGTAGCGCGATCCCTGGTAGCGCTGCGCCAAAATATCGCGAATGCTATCAGGTTCTTGATCCGCGTAGCCCAGCTCACGGCGAATCTTCGCGTGCATCCATTCGGCTAGCGCCTCTGCCATTTGCACCGCCAAGCCGTGATAGTACAGGTAGTCGGTATAGCTATCTGCCGCAAATAGCTTGGCCGCAAACTCAGTGGCAATCTCACCCATCGTCACCGCCTGCATCGGGAACACGTCATACTCCCCTGGAGTCGCCTTCTCCTTCGGCAAAAAGAAGTCAGCAATACACAGCCGTCGCATCGAGCGCTGACGCGGAAACTCAAACGAGGTGATCGGCTCGGCAGGTTCGCCCTTTTGCGCCGCCCGCCAGTCATAGATATACACCGTATTCCCCTCAGCAAGGCAAGGAAAATAGCCATACACCAGTTTCGGATCTAGCAGATTTTCATCAACGATCCGCTGCTTCCATTCCTTCAAAATAGGATCGACCTTTTCAGCTAAAAAGGCGTCGTACTCCTCACGCGACTGACCCTGCGGCTTGCGAAACTGCCACTGCCCCGCCACCAACGCCTGCATATCTAAATAGTCAAACAGTTCTGCTACCGGGATATCGTCTGAGGTCAGCACCTTTGGCCCCCAAAAAGGCGGCGCGGGCCGTTTTATATCAATGGCCACATCGTCAGAGCGGCGAGTATCAATTTCTTTAGGCTCGTTAGAAACAGATTCCTCAGCTGCGGATGTGTTATTTACCGCGACTTTAACCACCTTTCTCATCGGATGATCTTCAGCAAAGCCTTCGAGGTTGTCCCAATGTCCTGCTTTTTTAGCGGGCATGAGCGCATCCATAAAATGCAGGTCGGCAAAGGCATCTTTCCCGTAAATTACCTGACCGTTGTAAACACTCTGACAGTCCTCGTTAACAAACTTAGGCGTCAGCGCCGCGCCGCCTAAAATTACAGGCACGTCGATACCATGCTCATTAAAAGTCGCCAGATTATCTTTCATAAAGGCCGTAGACTTCACCAGCAGGCCGCTCATCGCGATACAGTCGGCGTTGTGTTCTTTAAAGGCCGAAATAATGTTGTCCACTGGCTGCTTAATACCAATATTGGCAACTTTATAGCCGTTGTTAGAAAGAATGATATCGACCAGATTTTTGCCAATGTCATGCACATCGCCTTTTACGGTGGCGATGACGACCGTCCCTTTACCGCTGTCGTCCGCTTCATCTTTATCCATAAACGGCTCTAGATAAGCCACAGCAGCCTTCATCGTTTGCGCCGACTGCAGCACAAACGGTAGCTGCATCTGGCCTGAGCCAAACAGCTCTCCAACCACTTTCATACCGTCTAGCAAAAAGGTATTAACAATGTCTAGCGGCGGATGTTTCTCTAGCGCCTTGGCGAGCTGATCTTCTAAGCCAATTCGCTCGCCGTCAATAATATGGTTCTTCAGCCTTTCCTCTACGGGCAGATCTTCGTCTTGAGTTGTTCTGAGCTGCTTGGTGCTTTTGCCTGCAAATAAAGTGGTCAGCTCAGCGAGCGGATCGTAGGTGCAGGCGTCGCCTTCAAACTCGCGTCGGTCGTAAATAAGATCGCGGCAGATTTTTTGATGGTCGGGCTCAATTTTAGCGAGCGGCAAAATTTTACTGGCGCTCACAATGGCCCCGTCCATGCCCACCGCCATCGCTTCGTTCAAAAACACGGAGTTCAGCACAACTCTAGAAGCGGGATTCAGGCCAAATGAAGCGTTGGAAACGCCTAGCATAATGTGGCATCCCGGCAGATTTTCGCGAATCAGGCGAATGCCCTCTAGAGTTTCTTTGGCGTTTACCCGGTCTTCTTCAATGCCAGTAGAAATTGGCAGCACCAGCGTGTCAAAGAATAGCTCGTAGGGCGGAAAGCCATATTCCACTGCGTCACGATAGGCGCGCTGGGCGATCGCAAACTTCTTCTCAGCCGTGCGCGCCATCCCGTCTTCATCAATCGTGCCAATCACCACGCCCGCACCATAGCGTTTGGCAATTTCCAGCACCTTAAAAAATCGCTCATCGCCATCCTCATAGTTAGTAGAGTTAAGAATGCACTTACCCCCTGCCACCTTTAGCCCTGCTTCCATCTTTTCCCACTCGGTAGAGTCGAGCATCAAAGGCAGCGTAATGTTAGTGACCAGCCGCGACACCAGCTCATGCATATCACGCACGCCATCGCGCCCCACATAGTCCACATTGACATCCAAAACATGTGCGCCCTCTTTAACTTGGCTTTTGGCTAAGGCAACTAGGCCGTCCCAGTCTTCAGCATTGAGCATTTCACGACATTTTTTAGAGCCGCTGGCGTTGAGGCGCTCGCCGACGATCAAAAAGGAGTTTTCCTGCTCGTAGGGCTGAGGGCTATAAATAGAAGCCGCCGACGGTAGATAGGGAAGTTCACCGTAGGGAGGCTGGGCAGATCGTTCGCCCACCCTTCTCTCTTTAGGCTTTAGATCGTGCGACAGCTCGGCTAGCTGCTCAATATGATCGGTTCTAGTTCCACAGCAGCCGCCGATTACCTGCACGCCCAAATCTTCAACAAAGTGCATGAGCTGCATCCGCAGTTCAGTCGGCGTCAGCCGATAGTGAGCCTGTCCGCCCACGTTTTCAGGCAAGCCCGCGTTAGGAATACAAGAGATTATAAAGGGCGAATTTTCAGAGAGATATCTAATATGCTCCTTCATTTCGGTGGGGCCAGTGGCGCAGTTAAGGCCCATAATATCGATAGGATAGGGCTCTAATATAGTGAGCGCGGCGCTGATTTCTGAGCCGACGAGCATGGTGCCAAAAGCTTCTACCGTTACCGAAACCATCAGCGGCAAACGGGCCTGCTTTTTAGCGAAAATTTCCTCAACCGCAATCAAGGCCGCTTTAATTTGCAGCACGTCTTGGCAGGTCTCAATCAAAATCAGATCTACCCCACCGTCGTACAAGC
>JBARVS010000032.1:0-13633 GCA_049646385.1 Phormidesmis sp.
GCCCTCATCCCCAACCCTTCTCCCGAGAGAGAAGGGAGCTAGATCCGGTTCCCTCTCCCCTCGGGAGAGGGCTAGGGAGAGGGCGATGGTAAGCAGGCTAATGGTCAGATTATTTAATTCGAGATCCTTAAGCAATGTAGATATGTGGGGAGAAGGTAGCCCCCTTACTCAAAAAGCCAGCTCAACAATCGCTTAAGGGAGTGGGGTATAAACAACAGCTCGCTTGTCCTCAAGGTCGTAGGCAAAAATCAAAATAAAGCTAAATTGAAGAGGTTACGCCAAGCAAACTTCGCTATGATTATCCGCCACGATATCAACCCTGATCGCTACCTCACCGACGCCCAAGAGTTCCCGGCAGTCGTCGCGGTCGATAGCTGCCCAGAAGAAATACAAATCGCCTACGATAACATTGACGAACTGCTAAAGCCCAGCCTCATCACCGCCGCTCAAATGACGCCCGCCTATCGCACTCGCTGCGACGGCATGGGCAGCTTAATCCATCCGCGTTGGATTTTGAGCGCAGCCCATGTAGCCACAGAGCTTGCTGTAAACAAAGAGATTGAGTTTGCAGATGAGGCGATCGCTATTCAACGAATCGTCCTGCATCCCCAGTTTCAGAATTACACTCTAGAACAAGACATGGCCGCTCACGACATTGCCCTAATTGAGCTGCGCCAGCCCGTGAAAGATATTTCTCCCTTGCCCCTATACCGACAAACGGATGAACTTAATAGAATAGCCACCTTTATCGGCAGGGGAGACTTTGGCCATGGCCTGATCGGGCCCGACCAAGTAGATGGAAAAATGCGAATAGCCACTAACCGCATCGACAAAGTAGATGCGCAGCGGCTAATGTTTAAGTTTGACGCGCCGCCCGACGGCACCGAGCTAGAAGGCATTTCGGGGCCAGGAGACAGCGGCGGGCCAGCGCTATTAAAAATGGAAGAAGGATGGGCGATCGCAGGCATCAGCGCCGGCCAAATCTCTCGCTTGCCCTCCGGCCAAAACCTCGGCGAAGGTCGCTACGGCGTCTGGGAATACCACACCCGAGTCTCTACCTATATCGACTGGATTGAATCAGTTATGCTCACCGCCGACCCAATCACCACAAATATAGAAGAATAAACAGAATAATCCAAATCACATCAACAAAGTGCCAGTACAGCTCAACGGCTTCAATGCCAAAGTGATTTTCGCTAGAGTAATGCCCCGGCGATCGCGCCCGCCACAGCACCGCCAGCATCAGCAGCAAACCCACAAACACATGCAGCCCGTGGAAACCCGTCAGCACATAAAACGTACTCGCAAACAGGTTATCTCTAAGGCCAAACTCCAAATTGCTGTACTCATAGAGCTGCCCCAGCAAAAACACCGTGCCCATAACCACCGTCGCACTAAACCAAACCCTCACCCCGTCTACATCGTTCTTCTTAACGGCAGTATCCGCCTTATGAATCACAAAGCTGCTAGAAATGAGAATCAAAGAGTTAAGCCCCGGTAGCAAAAGCTCCAGCTCGGGGGTGCCTGCGGGTGGCCATTCAGTCGCCACCAGCCGAAAAGTAACATAGGCGATAAATAAGCCCATAAAGAGCATACTCTCAGCGCATAAAAACACCAAGATACCAAACATACGATGGTCAGGATGCTCTTCGTGATGGCTAGCTGCGCCTTCTTGGGCGATGTTAATCGTGCCCTGGGCTGTCGTGTCGATAGAACCTTGCATGGTTTCGTGCGGGGGGGATGTTTGCTAGTGTCTACGAGCTGGCTTCTGGTAATCCTAGCTGCCTTATCCGGCAGAGGGCGCGGGTACAGCGTGCGCATAAAGCTCTTCAGGATCTTTTTCGGCAATGTAGCCTAAGCCATAGTCGTAAGGCCCCGTTTTGAGTACGGGCAGCTCCTCAAAGTTTTCAATGTGCGGTGGCGAAAGCGTTTGCCACTCTAGCGTTAGGGCTCGCCAGGGGTTAGCAGGCGCTTTAGGCCCGTAGCGCCAAGACCAAGCCGCATTAATCAAAAAAGGAATGGTTGAAACAGCCATGATGTAAGCGCCAATGGTCGCAATCACGTTTAGGTCAGTGAACTGCGGATCGTACAGGGCAATGCGGCGGTTCATTCCCCTTAAGCCCAGCTCATGCATCGGCATAAAGGTCAGGTTCATGCCAATAAAGGTGAGGGCAAAGTGAATGCGCCCCCAGGTTTCATTCATCATCCGGCCCGTCATTTTGGGGAACCAGTGGTACACCGCCATGAACACGCCAAATACCGACGCGCCAAACAATACGTAGTGAAAGTGAGCCACCACAAAATAGGTGTCGTGAACGTGAATATCAAACGGCACCGCCGCCAGCATCACGCCGCTAATGCCCCCAATTAAAAAGAGCACCAAAAAGCCCAGCGCAAACAGCATGGCGCTGGTGTAAGCAATTTTGCCGCGCCACAGCGTCGCCGTCCAGCCAAAAACCTTAATGCCCGTGGGCACCGCAATCACCATGGTGGTAATCATAAAAAACATGCGCAGCCAGGGCGGAGTGCCGCTGGTGAACATGTGGTGCGCCCACACAATTAGGCCCAAAAAGCTGATGACAATAGAAGAGTAGGCGATCGCCCGATAGCCAAAAATAGGCTTACGCGCATGTACCGAAATCACCTCGCTAATCGCCCCAAACAGCGGCAGCACAAAAATATACACCGCCGGGTGAGAGTAAAACCAAAACATATGCTGATACACCACCGGGTTACCGCCGCCCGTTGGGTTAAAAAAGGCAGTGCCCGCCAGCAAATCAAACGCCAGCAAAATCAGCGCCCCCGCCAACACAGGCGTACTGATCAAAATCAATAGCGAGGTGGCAATCATCGCCCAGCAAAACAGCGGCATATCCGTTAAAGACATGCTCGGCACGCGCATTTTAAGGATGGTTACCAAAAAGTTGAGCCCGCCCAAAATGGAGGCCGTTCCCCCCACCAAAATGCTCGCAATCCAGATGCCTTCACCCAGCGCCCCCGTGGTTAGGCTTAGCGGCGGGTAAGATGTCCAACCCGCTTGAGGTGGCTCAAAAAAGAAGCTGCTAATCAGCAGCAGGCCCGAAGGGGGAATCATCCAAAAGGCGATCGCATTCAGCCTGGGAAAAGCCATATCCCTCGCCCCAATCATCAGCGGGATTAGATAGTTCGCAAGGCCCGCCCCCGCTGGCACAATCCACAAAAACAGCATCACCGTGCCGTGCAGCGTCAGCATCCCGTTGTACACATCGGGCGTCACAATATCAGGCGCTGGGGTGGCCAGCTCGGTGCGCATCACGGTCGCCAGCGAGCCCCCTACCAGATAAAAGAAAAAGGCCGTCACCAAATATTGAATGCCAATCACCTTGTGATCGGTGCAAAACGTGAAATAGTCAGTCCATTTGCGCTCATTGCCCAAAAGCATGGGCACATCAGATTCAGAGGGTTTAGCTTCTACAGTGGCTGTCATGTGTCGGTGTGGTTAGGGCTAAGTCGGTTAGTTAATATCTCTAGATAAATGAAGACCTTACTGGGCAAAGTGATGACTGTGCAGCTCGGCCAAGCTTTCTGGCGCGACGGCTAGCTGCATGGGCTCAACAAAGTTATTCAAATATTCGGCTTCGGTGCGATCGCTCGGTGCTTTTGGCAAGTTGGCAATGGTGCGATCGCCTGCGGCCATCGCCGTCAGCCGACTGTCTACCCAAGCGGTATAATTTTCGGGCGACTCTACAATAATTTGCGTTCGCATACCGCCGTGATAAGGCCCGCATAGCTCGGCACACACCACCGGATAGGTGCCCTCTCGAATCGCATTGAACACCAGCTTAGTATCCTGCCCAGGAATCATATCCTGCTTAATCCGAAACTCTGGCAGCCAGAAGGCATGAAGCACATCTTGCGCATTCAAATTCAGCTCTACTGGCTGATTGACAGGAACATGCAGCTCACCATCTACAATGCCATTGGAATAGTTGAAGATAAAGGCATACTGCAACCCTTTTACATCAATAGATAAGACGTTGTCATCTTCCATATCAGGCATCAGGCCCATCCCTGCGCCTGCCTCTGCCGTCAAAAGCGGCTGATCCCCTACGTTAGGGGCGTAGGCAACCTGCACCGACCTGCCTGCTGAAGATCTGTCTGCTGAAGATCTGTCTGCCGAAGATCTGTTTGCCGAAGATTGGGCAAGCTGCTGGGCCGGGGCCATGCTGTGGTTATGATCCATCAGGTCTAGCCCGCCCATGCGGGTGTAAATATCAAAGCTGTAGATAGAAATGCCTAGCACCACCACCGCTGGGATCGCTGTCCAAACAATTTCTAAAGGAATGTTTCCTTCTATGTGCTCGCCATCACCTTCGTCACCTTCTCGACGGCGAAAGCTAATTGCCGCAAAGACAATTGCCCCTGCAACCAGCAAAAACAAACCGAAGCCAATTGTCATCATCGTATTGAACAGCCCATCTACCAGTTCGGCTTCGCTAGAGGCTGCAACGGGCATAAGGCCGTGATTTTGGCCGTACCAAAGGCTGGCTAAGGTAATGAATATGCCGATTAAAAGAGTCAGGACAGAGCTGGGAATCTTCACAGTGTTTCTTTGCAGGTCTAAAGAGACCTGTTGCTTTTATTGGTTGCGCGAGGAATATAGCTGCGCTCATCGCCTATACAAGGTAGCGCTCTTTTTGGCGGTATGAATACTTTTTTAAGAGATGTTCTAGGCTTTAACTTTTTCTATAGAATTTGTTTGGATTTGAACCTACTCGAACCTGCTTAAGATTTACTTACGAGCTTTTAAACAGCCATTTAATAAGCGTTTAACAAAGTATAGAAAGAGTTTTTCAAACATTTGAGTAGCAAGCTGTATCAAGCGCATCCCAATTATGCAACCCCTCATCCCCAGCCCTTCTCCCGAGGGGAGAAGGGAGCCAGATTCAAGTCCTTCTCCCCTCGGGAGAGGGATTTAGGGTGAGGGTCAAGGGCAATTTGTAAAAGTGGGACGCCCTCAACTGTAGCAAGCACTACCTTCGTCCTTATGATCGGTTCAGTCGGGCGATCGCAATGAATTGTTAAGCAACATCAAACACAAAACCCGCCAATTGGAAGAAAATGTCTACAGCAGGAGAACATTCGCTCAAGCGCGTTATATTTTCATCGGAAGAAGATTCTGTATTCTGTTAACTAAGTGACAGAACCGCAAATGATAGACAGTAGGCACAGGCAGTAAGCGACGGACAGCTGAATAGATAACGAGCAGCGCATAGGCAAACAAGATTACCCCCCTAAGATGACAAATTCTAGTTTTTCGAGTGATTCCTTTTCTGGGAAGTCAAATTCGCCGAAAGCAGCCGATAGCTTAGCCGCTCAAACCTTGATTAGGCGGTGGGTATGGAAGATGGCGATCGCGACTTTAGCGCTCATGGCCGTCGGCAGCGCTACGCGGGTAATGAACGCGGGCCTTGCCTGCCCTGACTGGCCGCTGTGCTACGGTCAGCTAGTGCCGACAGCACAAATGAACCTGCAGGTGTTTTTAGAGTGGTTTCACCGCCTAGATGCCTCGCTGATCGGGCTAATGGCGATTGGCCTAGTAGGACTGTGCGGCTGGTATCGGCGACAGCTCCCCGCTTGGCTACCCTGGGCTGCTTTGGGCGCACTGTTTTTAATTGTCGTGCAAGGGCTTTTAGGCGGCCTCACCGTCATTCAGCTGCTGCGCTTCGACATCGTAACGGCTCACTTAGGCACGGCTTTGCTCTTCTTTTGCACGCTGCTGATTATTGGCACCGCGCTGCTGCCCTATCAGCCCACAGGCAACGTCGGCAAGCTGCCCTGGCTAGGCTTAGCCGCAGCGGTGCTGGTGTACGGCCAAAGCATCATCGGCGGGCTGGTCGGCTCTCGCTGGGCGGCTCATCAGTGCTTTGGATTTTCTGAGATGTGCAGCGTTATGAACACCCACATCGCTGGCGTCGTCCCCCCCACCCTAGCCGTCCTAGCGCTAGTCATTTTGGTATGGCGCAGACCTGCCTTAAACCCATGGCTGCGCAATTTAGCAAACGCGGCTGGCCTGCTGGTGTTATTGCAAATCGCCCTCGGGATCGCTACTTTTAAGCTCAGGCTTCAGGTAGAACCGCTGACCGTTGGCCATCAGACAATTGGCGCAACCTTGCTGGGCGTTTTGGTTTGCTTCACGGTGCTATCTGTGCGCGACTTTCGAGCCCACCCCGCCGCGATTCCAACGACGTAGCCTCTGTCTCTTAGCTGGCTATCCTCCCACCTCACGAACCTTTTGAAGAAGATCGATACTTAATCACCATGCAAACTTCCCCCACTTGGGCCACCCGAGATCACCACCACAACTTTGGCGAGGTAGCACGTAGCTATTGGCAGCTAACCAAGCCTCGCATTATCCCGCTGCTGCTGATCGAAACAGCCGCTGGCATGTGGGTGGCAGGTCAAGGACGAGTTGGCCCTGTGCTACTGCTCATCACGCTGCTGAGCGGCACCTTAGCAGCGGCCTCTGCCCAAACCATTAACTGCATTTACGATCGCGATATCGACTACGACATGGAGCGTACGCGCCATCGTCCCATTCCTTCTGGGCGGATACAGCCTAGAGACGCCTGGGTATTTGCGGGCGTGATGGCAGCGATGTCGTTTGCGCTGCTGGCTATCTTTGCAAACCTGCTGAGCGCGGGCCTAGCAATGTTGGGCATTGCGGTTTACGTAGGCGTTTACACCTGGTGGCTAAAGCGGTCTTCGCCGCAAAATATCGTGATTGGTGGCGCGGCGGGCGCAATTCCTCCTTTGGTTGGCTGGGCAGCGGTGACAGGCGATTTAAGCTGGGCCGCTTGGGTGATTTTTGCAATTGTGTTTGTATGGACGCCGCCTCACTTTTGGGCGCTGGCCATGCTGATTAAAGAAGACTATGCCAAGGTAAATGTGCCAATGATGCCAGTCGTGGTGGGCAATCAGTCAACCGCTAGCCAAATCTGGCGCTACACTGTAGGGCTGGTGCCGCTGACGCTGCTGCTGGTTTACCCGCTAGGTGCTTGCGGCGCGGTATATGCAATCGGCGCAGCTGCGCTAGGCTACTTGTTCTTAAAAAAGGCATGGCTGCTCCGCAGTCACTACAACGACCGCGACCTGGCCCGAGATACGTTCAAATATTCCATTTTCTACATGATGCTGCTTTCTGTGGTGATGATTATTGATTCGCTGCCGATTGTTCGCTTTGGCGTTGCGTCGCTAGTGAGTGCTCTACACGCTGTCGTAGCCGCCGTTCCGATGATGGGATAATCTAAACTTAAGCGAGAAGATCCTTAGGTAATGTATGCCGCCTGCTGTTTCGGTTGAAAATCTCAAGAAATCTTATGGCAATGTAGAGGCCGTCAAAGATGTCTCTTTTGCCATCGAGCCGGGTGAGATTTTTGGGTTGCTAGGCCCGAACGGTGCGGGCAAAACGACGACCATCCGCTGCTTATGTACGCTGATGGCTCCTGATGCGGGGCAGATAGCGCTTAACGGTGTCTCGGTTTTAGACAATCCTAGAGCTGCTAGGCAGATGCTGGGCTACATCGCTCAAGAAGTTGCTCTAGACAAGGTGCTGACAGGCCGCGAGCTATTGGAGCTACAGGCCGCGATCTATCATCTGTCAAAAAGTGATGCTAAGGCGCGGATTCAGCAGATGCTTGATCTGCTTGAGATTGAAGAGATTGCCGACAAAAAGACGGGCACCTATTCTGGCGGACAAATGAAAAGGCTAGATTTAGCGGCGGGTTTACTGCATCAGCCCTCTGTATTAGTGCTAGACGAGCCAACCGTAGGGCTAGATGTTGAAAGTCGTACGGCGGTGTGGAAGTTTTTGCGGCAGCTACGGGACGAGGGCACGACAATTTTACTTACTAGCCACTATTTAGAAGAAGTGGACGCGCTAGCGGGCAGGGTGGCGATTATTGATGCGGGTGAGGTGATTGCGGCGGGGACACCTGCTGCGCTGAAAGGGCAAGTGGGGGGCGATCGCATCACCTTGCGCATTCGCGAATTCACATCCGACGCCGACGCCAGCCGCGCCCGAGACCTTCTCTCTGCCCTACCCGCCGTCCAAGACGTGATCGTCAACAGCGCCCAAGGCAATTCGCTCAACCTCGTAGTAGACAAGGGCTCCGACGCACTTTCCTCAGTGCAAGCCGCCCTTAAAGCTGCCGATCTTCCTACCTTTGGCATTTCTCAAAGCCAGCCCAGCCTAGATGATGTGTACCTTGCCGCCACAGGCCGCACCCTAATGGATGCCGAAATCGCCGCAGCAGGCAAGCGCGACGTAAAAAAAGAGAAAAAGCAAAGTATGCGTTAGTCATTTGATTTTAGTGCTCTTCTCATCAACAGCGCGATCTTTCCCAACGCTGTTACTCATGCCACGAGCCCACCTACGGCAAACCGTAACGGGGGAGCGATCGCTAGGTTGCTATACTGCAATACTGAGCCTATGTCCCCAGATAAACGCCCTCTATGCAGCCAACTGACCCTGATAAATTTACCGCCAAAGCCTGGGACGCCATTGTAGAAGCCCAGGATGTCGCCCGTCGATTTCGGCAGCAGTATTTAGAAGTAGAGCATGTCACGCTCGCTGCGCTAGAGCAGGCGGGGATGGCAGATGACATTTTGAGTAAAGCGGGCCTCTCTCCTGAGCAAATTTTGCAGGAGCTAGAGGTGTTTGCTAAGCGGCAGGCAAAGGTGCGGGTGGCGGTAGATAACAATTTGTACTTGGGCCAAAGCCTAGATCGAATGCTAGATGCGGCAGATGGCGCAAGGCTAAACCTGCAAGATGAGCTGATTTCTATTGAGCATTTGATGATTGGCTTTGTAGAAGATGAGCGGATCGGGCGGCGGCTTTTGCGCGGCTTTGATGTGGATACTTCACACATTATGAAGGCGGTTCAGGCTTTGCGGGGCGATCGCGAAAAATCCGTCACAGCCAGCGCCGATAGCGAAGAAGAGGACTATCCATCGCTGCATAAGTATGGCCGTGACCTCACCGAAGAAGCGCGAGGCGGCAAGCTCGATCCGGTGATTGGCCGCGATGAGGAAATTCGGCGGGTGATCCACGTGCTGTCACGGCGCACCAAAAACAATCCGGTGCTGATTGGTGAGCCGGGGGTGGGAAAAACTGCGATCGCCGAAGCCTTAGCTCAGCGAATCATCAACGGCGACGTGCCCGAATCTCTTAAAAAGCGCACGCTATTTTCATTAGACGTTGGCAGCTTAATCGCCGGGGCCAAATATCGCGGTGAATTTGAAGATCGGCTGCGATCGGTGCTCAAGGAAGTAACTGAGTCGAACGGTCAGGTGGTGCTCTTTATTGACGAGCTGCATACGGTGGTCGGCGCAGGGGCCGGACAAAACAACGTCGATGCTGGCAACCTGCTCAAGCCGATGCTGGCTCGGGGTGGCCTGCGCTGCATTGGCGCGAGTACGCTAGATGAGTATCGCAAGTATATTGAAAAAGACACCGCCCTAGAAAGACGATTTCAGCAGGTGTACGTTGGTCAGCCCAGCGTAGAAGATGCGGTGTCGATTTTGCGCGGGCTCAAAGAGCGCTACGAAATTCACCATGGGGTGAATATTTTGGACTCGGCGCTAGTGGCAGCAGCGGCGCTTTCAGATCGCTACATTAGCGATCGCTTCCTGCCTGATAAGGCTATAGACCTAATAGATGAAGCCGCCGCCAAGCTAAAAATGGAGATAGACTCCAAACCCGAAGAGCTAGAGACTATCGACCGACGGCTAATGCAGCTAGAGATGGAAAAACTCTCTTTAGCCAGTGAAGAAAACAGCGAAGCCACCTCTAAAGGGCGACTAGCAAAGCTAACCCAAGAGATCAGCGCCCTCTCTGTTGAGCAGCAAAAGCTAGATGAACAATGGTGCTCTGAAAAAGAGACGCTCAGCGCCATTAACCAGCTCAAAGAAGAAGAAGAGCGCACCCGCCTGCGAATGAGCAAGGCCAAACGCGATAGCGACATAGAGCGAGCCAGCCAGCTACAGCATCGCCTAGAAGAGATTCAGCGCGAGCTAGAAGAGCGGGATGTGAACCTGCAAGAGATGCAGGCAAAAGGGCTAAACATGCTCAAAGAGCAGGTTACCGAAGCCGACATCGCTGAAATTGTTGCTCGCTGGACAGGCATTCCCGTCAATCGGCTGATGGCCTCTGAAAGGCAAAAGCTGTTGCAGTTAGAGAGTCATTTGCACCAGCGGGTAATTGGCCAGTCAGAAGCGGTAACGGCAGTTTCAGCGGCGATTCGTCGTGCCCGCGCAGGCATGAAAGATCCGGCTAGGCCGATTGGCTCATTTTTGTTTATGGGGCCAACGGGCGTCGGCAAAACTGAACTAGCTCGCGCCCTAGCCGCCTTTTTGTTCGATACTGAAGATGCGCTCATTCGCCTCGATATGTCGGAATATATGGAGAAAAATTCAGTCTCTCGCTTAGTGGGTGCCCCGCCTGGCTACGTCGGCTATGAAGAAGGCGGGCAGCTCTCCGAAGCCGTGCGCAGTCGCCCGTACTCTGTTGTATTGCTTGACGAGGTTGAAAAAGCCCATGCCGATGTGTTCAACATTTTGTTGCAGGTGCTAGACGACGGACGTATTACCGACTCTCAGGGCCGCACGGTGGATTTTAGAAACACTGTGATCGTGATGACGAGCAATATTGGCAGCGAGCATATTTTAGATGTCTCAGGTGATGACTCGCAGTTTGAAGAGATGGAAACAAGAGTGTTGGATGCATTGCGATCGCACTTTCGCCCCGAGTTTCTCAACCGAATTGACGACACCATTCTCTTCCACGCCCTCAGCAAAAAAGAGCTGCGCAGCATTATCACCATTCAGCTCAAGCGCATTCACAAGCTGCTAGCCGATCAAAAAATCACCCTGCAAATGTCTGAAGCCGCCATCGACCACGTTGCTGATGCGGGCTACGATCCGTCATACGGCGCGCGTCCGCTCAAGCGAGCCATTCAGCGCGAGCTAGAAAATCCGCTGGCTACCTTGATTTTAGAAGATGACTTTAGTGAAGGCAGCACGGTAAAAATTGGCATGAACAAAGCCGGTGAGCTGACCTTTAAAATGAAAGCACCCAAGCCTGAGCCGATTGTAGAAGAACCTGAAGCAGATCTCGATACAGTCGATCAGGACTTACGCGAAGATGAAGTCTTACTCGAAGAGGTTAGTTAGAAACGGTATTAGCGGCTTAACTTACCTACTGTGCAACAAACCAGTCAATGAGCTTACGCGCGATGCTAAGCCTGCTTGGAACAGGCGGCAAACTGGCTTTGTCAAACCAAGCGGCATGTTGTATTTCACTAGGTTCTGGGACAATATCGCCGCTGACATATTCGGCGGTAAAGCCCACCATTAGCGAGTTGGGAAAGGGCCAAGGCTGAGAGCCAAAATAGCGAATGTTTTTTATCTCAATACCCACTTCTTCTTTGGTTTCGCGGGCAACTGTTTCTTCTAGTGACTCGCCGGGTTCGACAAAGCCTGCCAACACGCTGTACAGCTTGGGTGGAAAGCGAGGGGCGCGTGCCAGCAGCATTTTTTCTCCTTTGTAGATGAGCATAATCACTGCTGGAGAGAGCTGCGGATACTGTCTGAGGCCGCAGCTAGGGCAGCGCTTGGTTCTTTCGGTGGCTAGCTGAGTGGTGGGGGTGGCACAGTGGCCGCAGTATTGATGGGCGCGATCCCAGGCAATCAGCTGAACGGCGCGGGCGGCGATCGCAAACAAGTCTTCAGGCAAATGGCCATAGAGCGATCGCAAGCTCTCAAAAGCAAGCGTCCCCTCATCCGTCTCTAAGGAAAAATCTTCTTTTTCAACTTCAGCCGCGATACAAGGCTGGCCTCCCAAGTAGCCTAAAAACTGACTTCTCACAGTCTTCAGCCCTAGCTCATCAAGCCGAACAGATTGTGGAACGCTGTAAGCAGAAGCGTCTTTATCAACAGCGCTAGGCTTTATGACCAGTAGATTCGCACCTTCACAAACAAACCACCAACACGCAGGGCAGGCCACGGAGCGAGCCACAGAAGCCGCTTCATCACTGGGCGCAGTCGCTGGCAAAAAGTTTCCAGGAATGGCAAAAGGCTGTTGAATCATGGCAGGTACTTAATCTTGATTGAACGCTCGCCAGGTGAGGCTAATGCGCGGCCCCACGTCTTTTTGTTTTTTGATGGCATGTACCCACGCAGCCTGCACCTCTGAGCCCATATACAGCATCGAACCGGGCTGTAGCGTAAAAGCGCGTTGAATAGTTTTATCAGCTTTGGTGCGGTAGGTGAGCTTACGCGGATAGCCTAGCGAAACAATGGCAACGCCTGTACCTGATTGCAGGTTGCTGGTGTCGTCTGCATGAAAGCCCATTTTGCTTCTGCCCGTTTCATAAAAGTTCAACAGACAGTTGTTGAAGCGAACGCCTAATCTTTTATAAAGCCGATCTACAACTGGTACCAAGGCCGGGTGCATTGGCACCGCAGGATAAGTCATTTGAGCATAGTTATAGGGCACCCCAAACGACGCCGTGCGCCGCGCCGCCATGCTACCTTCCCACTTAACGCCATGGCGCAGCGTATTGAACAAAGTCATCTGATCGCTTAAAAACGCATCTTCAATCAGCAGCTTTAGCGAAATGGGCTGTACGCTCATTTTCTCTTTCTATTCAGCCATTTAGCGACAGGTCATCATAGCAATGCTAGCAGCCAAAGGCTATTCAGCGTGGGCTCTCGGCAGGTGCTCGATTGAGTAAACCAATTTGATCGGCTTTGGCTACGGCCGTTACTAGCGCTAAAGAACGACGGGCAGGGCCGTGCGTCACTTCGCCTAGCGCGTCATAGCGAGAGCCATGGCAGGGGCAAACAAAGGATTGTGCGGCGGGCTCCCAATCGACAATGCAGCCCAAGTGAGTGCAGACTGCGCTGATAGCATAGGGTGCGATCTCAGGGCCGGTTTCAATCACCAGATAGCTTTTGTGTTCAAGACCCTTGGCAGGAATGCGATCGCCCACCGCACTCTCAGCCAGCAGTGCCGCCACCGCATAGGGCTGGTCAGCTTCATCTAGCGCCCTCACACCGGGCAAATAGCCCTCACACCGAGCGTTATAAGGATAAGCCAAGCAAAAGTCATCCTTATCAACCTTTGCCGCATCTGCTTGACCGATCAAAGGCCAGAGCCAGCCCAGCGCTACCGTGCTCGCCCCGCTAACCATGCCATAGCGCAGCAGTTGCCGCCGATTAAGCTTTAAGGGAGAAACCATACTCACATTTTGCCTTTAGCGCGATTATACGCCTTGAATCGTCTTCATAGCTAAGCTGATATCTTCAGCAACGTAGGCTGATTTAGCCTTGAACTCAAAGAGCGGCAGTCCTGCGCTCTGACAAGCCTTCCTTAAAAACTCATCTCGGTTCGCTCTACTAGCATTGTTATGACTCTTATCATGCAGCTCCACAGTTGCCACCACACACAAAGTATTTTTATCACAAATAACATAGTCGAAATGCTTTGCAGAGACAAAATTGAATGCTGTTTGCCACTGCGATTTTGAGAAGCCAGACACGGGTTGAAGAACGTCAGCAACCCGAACCTTCCCACACACTATCTGTTCACTTG
>JBARVS010000033.1:0-2388 GCA_049646385.1 Phormidesmis sp.
AGCTTGCTGCTGGTAATCTGCTACCGTCAGCGTCTCAGTCGGCTCGCAAATATCTACTAGCCGATGCTCCACCGCTTTTTGATCGGCCATAGAAGGCTTGGCCGTACCAATATCTAGCTCTCGGTATACCTGCCGAGAGTCAGCGCTAAGGATAACAGCAGACCGAAAATTGTTGAGATGCTGGGCGATCGCCATCGCCACACTTGACTTGCCCGAAGCGGTTGGGCCAGCAACTATAATCAGATGTGGTTTGAGTAAGTACAAATGAACTGTTTTGAGTCCTCAAAAGCTATTAATACCCTATTAATATAGAGGCCACCAGGGGAGAACTAGCAAGCGCAAACTTCAGGCAAAACGGGACGCCGCGCAAAAACTTTCAGAAATCAAGAATACGACCCCAATTTAAGACATGCGCTCAGATGCCTCCAAAATCGCTTTTAACGCCTTTGTGTTAGAATTCATAAGCACAATATCATTTTACTGCTTCAAAACGCCTCAATAGAGCCTTGATAGAGCAGAGCCTTGGTAGAGCACTGGTGTAAAGAACAGGACAAAAAGTCGGTTCGAAGAAATAGGTGTAGAGAACAGGAGAACATATATGGCCAATAACAATAACTACGGTGCTCAGCAGATTCAGGTTTTAGAAGGACTTGAGCCTGTTCGGAAGCGACCGGGGATGTATATCGGGAGTACCGGCCCAAGAGGACTGCATCATCTGGTTTACGAAGTTATTGATAACTCCGTAGATGAAGCCCTGGCCGGTCACTGTAGCTACATTACAGCCGCGCTGAATGCCGATGGTTCGGTCACGGTCACTGACGATGGACGGGGCATTCCTACCGACATTCACCCTGCTACGGGCAAATCGGCCCTTGAAACGGTGCTGACCGTTCTCCACGCAGGTGGTAAATTTGGCGGTGACAGCGGCTACAAAGTCTCTGGTGGTCTGCACGGGGTTGGCGTCTCGGTCGTTAACGCCCTATCTGAATGGGTAGAAGTCACCGTGTGGCGCGAGGGTAAAGTTCATACCCAGCGTTTCGAGCAGGGAACGCCTATTGGCACCCTCAAAACAGAAAAAGGCAGCAGCAAAACTGGCACGCAGGTCATCTTTAAGCCAGACCCTACTATCTTTACGCATACTACCGAGTTTGACTATGACACGGTTGCTAGAAGGCTCAGAGAGCTAGCCTATCTCAATGCTGGCGTCGATATTACCTTCACCGACTACCGCCTAGAGCTGATGAAGGCTAAGCGGCCGCGCGAGTCTCACTTTTGCTACGAAGGCGGCATCAAAGAGTACGTTGAATACATTAATAAGGACAAAGAGCCGCTGCACCCTGAGATTATCTACGTTAACTCAGAGAAAAATGGCGTTCAGGTAGAAGCCGCTCTGCAATGGTGCAGTGACGCCTTTTCAGATAATCTGATGGGCTTTGCCAACAACATCCGCACGATTGATGGCGGCACACACTTGGAAGGACTCAAGGCCGTCTTGACCCGCACTTTGAACGTATTTGCCCGCAAGCGCAAAAAGCGTAAGGACGGCGAGTCCAATATGGCGGGTGAAAATATCCGTGAAGGGCTGACGGCAGTTGTTTCGGTGAAGGTGCCTGATCCTGAATTTGAAGGCCAAACCAAAACCAAGCTGGGCAACACCGAAGTGCGCGGCATTGTTGACTCTTTAGTGGGCGAAGCGCTCTCTGAATATCTAGACTTTAACCCTGGCGTTGCTGATGCCATTTTAGAAAAAGCAATTCAGGCATTTAACGCAGCAGAAGCGGCTAAAAAAGCGCGTGATCTGGTTCGTCGCAAGTCGGTGTTAGAGTCTTCTACGCTGCCTGGAAAGCTCTCGGACTGTAGCTCTCGCGATCCGAGCGAGTCGGAGATCTTTATCGTGGAGGGTGATTCTGCGGGCGGCAGTGCTAAGCAGGGGCGCGATCGCCGCTTCCAAGCCATTCTGCCTTTACGGGGTAAAATTCTCAATATCGAGAAAACTGACGACGCCAAAATCTACAAAAACAATGAAGTTCAGTCGCTGATTACCGCGCTCGGGCTGGGCATTAAAGGCGAAGACTTTAGCCCGGAGAGCCTGCGCTACCATCGCATTTGCCTGATGACGGATGCAGACGTAGACGGCGCGCATATTCGGACGCTGCTGCTCACCTTTTTCTATCGCTATCAGCGCGATCTGGTCGATCAGGGCTATATTTACATTGCCTGCCCGCCGCTGTACAAGCTAGAGCGCGGCAAAAGTCACACCTACTGCTACAGCGAGCGTGAGCTACAAGATGCCATTGCCGCGCTGCCCGACAACGCTAAGTACAACATTCAGCGCTTTAAGGGCCTGGGCGAAATGATGCCGCAGCAGCTTTGGGATACGACGATGAA
>JBARVS010000034.1:0-10950 GCA_049646385.1 Phormidesmis sp.
GCATAACCCAGTGAGGGCGGCGCAGATTGCTGATAAGTATGCCAGGGCAAGGCCGGATGTGATTGTGGCGATCGCACTGCCCAGCGCCCAAGCTGCAATCGCGGCCACCAAAAACACGCCTATCATCTTTTCAGCCGTCACCGATCCGCTGGGTGAAAATCTTGTAAAAACCTTAAACAGGCCCGGTGGAAACGTGAGCGGGGTGAGCGATCGCGCCCCTATCAGTCAATACCTGGCTTTAATCAAAGAGATTTTGCCAAGCGCGCAGACTTTGGGCATCGTCTATAGCGCCGCCGAAGACAGTTCGGTAAGTCTTGTAGATTTGCTGAAAGTAGAAGCCCCTGAACAGGGATTTACAGCCGTGCAAGAGACCGAAGTGGGCATCTCTAATGGAGCGATTAAGGCCACTGAAGTCATCGAGGCAACGCGCCAGCTGGTGGGCTCTGTCGATGCGATTTATGTGCCGCCTGACGCCGCAGCAGGGATAATAGAGTCGGTGATTCAGGTAGGTCAGGATAATGATGTGCCCGTGTTTGGCCAGGATGCAGACGCGGTGAGAAAGGGCGCGATCGCAGGCATGAGCTTTAGCTACGATGACATTGGCCATCAAACAGGCGACATGGTGATTAAAGTGCTCAAGGGCAACAGGCCCGGAGACATACCTGTAGAGTTTATCGATATAGTGCAGCTATCGGTTAACCCAACCTCAGCCGAAGAAATGGGCGTCACCCTTCCAGCATCCGTGATTGAGCGCGCCGCCGAAGTGATGGAATAGCGCGCTCATAAAATCAACAGCAAGCCTGAATATCCTAGCGCCCCCAGCGCAAACGTCCAAAATCTACTTTCTCTAGCCTGAGGCAGTTCTTCTTTCAGCACGTTAAGGATAATGCTGCCTGCCAAAAATGCGAATAAAATAGCCGTCGCCGCTTTGCTAATTTCGGTTTGAGTCCCGATAACCCAGCCAAAGATAATAGCAGCAGAAAGAATCCAACGGCCTATGCGATCATAAGATTGCTTGTGGTCTTCGCACAGGCTGTAGTCGTTCACCACAAAATGCAGCGCCATCGCAAAGACATACAAAACCAAGCTCAGCAGCCCTGGCTCCTCACGGTGCATCAGCAGGTAGCCAATCAGCGCGTTATAAAGCGAAAAAGAACCCATGTGCAGCCAAAACACGCCGGGTTCGGTAGCGTCTTCTTTACCTTTGGCTATATTTTGCTGACGCGATACCTTTGCAGCTCTCTCTAGGCCGTAAAACACGAGCATCCCAATCAAAGACACAATATAGATGTGGTGCTCGACAGCCGCAAGCGCCTGAACCCGAGCCGAAAAATCCTCCTGAGCGACGCTAAGATCAGGCAGAATGTGCATAAACACATAAGCAACCGACACTCCGCTGCTAGCAGAGAGCCATCGGCTGCGGGGGGTTCTTCTTAAAAACTTGAGCTGACCAGCATAGATATGAATCAGGGCCAGCAGGCAAGCTGCTAAGCCCGTAGTCCACCAAAGCGAGCTATTCGTCACGGTGTGCCATTAACAGGATCGCTACTCACCCGCGCTCTTGATTCTCCCTGCTGAGAGAGCACATCCATATCAATCTCTTGGTCGCTCAAATTGCCCTGCGCTCTTTGAACGTCGGCTTCGGTGGCCTCAGGTACGGGCCGACTAGCTGTCGTGTCCGGCGTAGAGCAGGCGGTGGCGCTTAGCACCAAGATACCTGCGACGAAAATAATGGCTATTCGACGTAGTTGACTGATTATTCGGCGGATAGGGACATTAAAACTCATGGGTTTGCTCCTAAAACAAGTAGGTGTAAAACTAAATCCTGCTAAAGAGCGTACTGGAGCGCTGACAATTAGTCGTCAGACTGAAGACAGACGTTGGCAGCGATCGCTAACGTCTACCTTAAGCGTTGTTGAACTATCGACGGCTTCTCAAACAACCTTTACTACAGACCTTTAGAGGTAACTCGCTATGAAAAATGACTGGGTTCGGCTCGCTATTTTACTGTCTATTCTACTGCTGGCTGTCTTTCCTTTTGCGGGGCTTGCGCCGCTGACGCTGCTGGTATTTGTAGCCGTGTGCGGCTGGGCTTTTCAACTGTTTGGCACCATCATTGGCGCTACCGAACCTTCAGATACCGAGTAGGCTAATTCGCCTAAAACGTAGGTTGACTCAACGGTGCGATCGTCTCCCATCATCATCAGCGAAAAGATGCGATCGCCTAGCTCTGCTAAGTTGCTGGGGCTATCAGGGCTATTGCGAAAGGCCATCAGCGGCGTTGCTCGCGGGTTAAGCACAATGAAGTCGGCCTCTTTACCGATCTCAAAGTTGCCAAGCGTGTCTTCTAGGCACAGCGCCCTTGCGCCGCCTAGCGTGGCTAAAAACAAAGCCCTAAAAGGAGAGAGCTTTTGCCCTCGGAGCTGAGCGACTTTGTAGGCTTCATTAGCAGTTTGCAGCATTGAAAAGCTGGTGCCGCCGCCGACATCTGTACCTAAACCCACTTTTACCGGATGCTGGGCTGATTTTGCCTGCTCAATTTTGAACAGGCCGCTGCCTAAGAACAGATTTGACGTTGGGCAAAAGGCGATCGCACTGCCCGCCGCCGCAAGCCGCTGAAATTCACCCTCCGTCAAGTGAACCCCATGCGCAAACACACAGCGCTCTTTGACTAATCCCGCCTGATCGTAAGCATCTAAATAGCCCTCGCAGTCAGGGAAAAGCGCCTCTACCCACGCCACTTCATTCACATTCTCAGAGATATGCGTGTGCATATACACATCTGGAAACTCATTTAACAGCTCTCCTGCTCTTTGTAGCTGCTCGTCAGTAGACGTAATGGCAAATCGAGGCGTCACCGCGTAGCGCAGGCGTCCTTTTTTATGCCATTTTTGAATCAAAGCCTTAGTCTCTTGATAAGCAGAGTCTGCGGTGTCGCAAAGATAGTCGGGGGCATTGCGATCCATCATCACTTTGCCCGCAATCATGCAGAGGTGGCGGCGTTCAGCAGCTTCAAAAAAAGCCTCTACAGACTGCGGAAAGACGGCTGCAAACACTAGCGCTGTCGTCGTACCGTTGCGCAATAGCTGATCTAAAAAGACATCTGCTACTTTATCGGCATAGTCTTTATCTTGAAACTTGCCTTCAGTAGGAAAAACATACTGATCGAGCCATTCCAGCAGCTGCTCTCCATAGGCTGCGATCATTTCGGTTTGCGGATAGTGAATGTGGGTATCAATAAACCCCGGCATCATTAGCCGCTCAGCATAAACCTCAGTTGGGACTTGCCGATAGTCGCTTTGCAAATCAGCATAGGGGCCAAACGCCTTAACGTGACCGTTCTCAATGACGAGTAGCCCATCTTTTATGTAGCGCACGCACTCTGCTTCAGGCTGATAAAAGGGATCGTCTACAAAATCTAAAAACGATCCGCGAATGGCCCTAAGATGCGATGGATTAGATGAGCTTTGGAGGGAAGGCATTTAATTTAAGAGACTGTTTTACTTTGAATCATTTGACACTCGCCGGACTAAAGGCACGGGGAGTGTCAATAGCCAGCCCATTAGCCAAAGCGAACCGCTTCAAAGGCGAATCTAAAAATAAACACAGCGGCCAAAACCCAGGTGAAAACAGGTATCTCGCGCGAGCGACCAGCAGCTAGCTTGGTAAAAGGATACAGGATCATGCCCGCCGACAGCCCAGCGGCAATCGAGAAGCCCAGCGGAATAAAAAAGATAGTCACAAAAGCAGGAATTGCCTCGGTGAGGTCACCCCAGCGAATGCTAGAAACACTAGACATCATCAATACGCCCACAATCAGCAAAGCCGGAGCCGTCGCAAAAGCGGGCACTGCTTCAAATATAGGCACAAACAGCAGTGCCACTATAAACATAACAGCGGCGACCACCGCCGTTAGTCCCGTACGCCCGCCCTCAGAAACCCCGGCGGCTGACTCGGCAAAAGTGGTGACGGTAGAAGTACCCATAATTGCGCCTGCTGTAGTGGCGATCGCATCAGCCGAAAGCGCCTTATTAGCCCGAGGCAGCTCACCCCTTTCATCGATATAGCCCGCCTGGGTGCCCACGCCCATCAGCGTGCCAATCGTGTCAAACATATCAACAAACAAAAAGACCAGCAAAACTGCCAAAAAATCAACAATGTTGCTGCCATTAATGCCGCCAAGTCCGACAAAAGCCTGACCAAATAGATTAGAGGGAAATTCTGGCATTGCCACAATGCCAGCAGGTGCCTGAGCCACCCCAAACACCCAGCCTAAAATGGCCGTGCCGCCAATGCCCCACAGCAGCGCCCCTTTAATCCGCCTAATGATGAACAATGCTGAAATCAAAATGCCAAAGGTGGCCAGCAGCGTAGCGGGCTCTCGAAAGCTGCCAAACGCTGTTTTAGTCGCTTCATTAGCAACAATTAGGCCCGCGCCGCCAATGGCAGGATCACCGCTAAGGCCAATGTAGGCCAAAAATAAGCCAATCCCCACGGTCGTAGAAGCCTTGATGCAGGCAGGCACCGCCGCAATTAAATGGCGGCGAATATCGGTCACCGTTAGCGCGATAAAAATCACGCCCTCCAGCAGCACAGCGGCCAGCGCGACTCGCCACTCAATGCCTAGCCCCAGCACGACAGAATAGGCAAAAAACGCATTGGTACCCATACCGGGCGCAAGCACAAAGGGATACTTGGCATACAGCCCCATAATCAGCGTCCCAATCGCCGCCGTAACGCCAGTAACCACAACCAGCTCACGAAACAAGTCGCCCGACTCCTGCAAAAACACCGCATCCGACATAATCAGCGGATGCACCACCAATATGTAGGCCATGGTCATAAAAGTGGTTAACCCGGCCAGTATTTCGGTGCGAAAGTTTGTTTGATAGTAGTCAAAGTCGAAGTATTGAGCGATCGCCCCTTGCCAGCCCGAATAGCTAGGCGGCGTGGGCGGCACTGGCGACGGTGACCCCAACGGCTTTTGCTCAAGCCCTACGTCAGTCTGACTCATACAGGTTCTCCAACAGAACGGTTTTTTTATGCCTACTTTTTATGCCTATGCAGCGCTGAGAAATAAGCTCTCAATGACTCTAGCGGGGGCATCCCACTCAATTTGTCATCCTGGCTACATCTTTAACAGCTCGCTTAGCAGGCTGCGGATAACCCTCACAAAAAGCCCCCCAAACCGCTAGATTTGGGGGGCTATGCTGCTGAATTTAAGCAAAATGCTTGGCTTAGGATCGCGAATTAAATAATCTGACCACTATCCTGTTTACCCTCTCCCTCTCCCTAGCCTCTCCCGAGAGGAGAAGCTACAGGATCTAGCTCCCTTCTCCCTTGGGAGCTAATCCTGTAGGGGTTTTAGATGGGGGTACTAAAATATAGCTGATAGTGAGCCCAGCAGCAGTTAGTCCAGATGCAGTAGACTCAGTTCAAGCGATAACATTAGCCAAAACGGTACTAAGATATGTCAGAGTTTAGCCAGCTGAGTGCCTTCCGACCGCAGGTAAAAAAAGCTTAGACAAAGCCTACGAGCTGGCCTGCGAACAACCGAACCAGTCCTTTTCTAGCAGCATGGGCAGCAGCTTTCGGCAAACGGTTGCCAGCTTGTTTGCAAGAGAAGAGATGAGGTGTTCAACCATGCTATCAGGACACGTTGCGGCGACACGAGCACGGGCGCAGCGCAGCGATAGCGACTATCTGATAGCCGCTCAAGACACTACGTACTACAACTACTCTGGTCAGGCGCAGATGTCAGGACTCGGTGTCATCCAAGGCAAGGTGCGCGGCTTGATGCAGCATAACGTGCTGCTCATCGATGAGAACGGCCAGCCGCTAGGTGTGATAGACCAGCATTACTGGACGCGCGGTGGTGCCCTAGATTGGCCAGCATCGCAGAAAGAGTCTCAAAAGTGGTTCAAAGGACTGGCTGCTGTGAACCAGCAGGCAGCAGATATCAACAAACGCTGGGTCGTCACCTGTGACCGCGAAAGCGATATCTTTGAGTTCTTCAAAGCACCGCGCGAGGCCAATGTAGACTTGCTCGTCCGGGTTTTCCAACCACGCCGGGTGGAAGTGGTCTCAGCCGGACAGGTCTGCCCGTTACCGACGGTGGCCGCGCATCTCGATAACTATGGGCGCTACGTTGTTCAGATTGAGCGTCAGCATGACGGTAAACGACGAACAGTAGAACTGACTCTACAACTGCAAGCCGCCACTGTTCACGTTCACCCACACAAGGACTTGAGTGCAGCTCGCCACAAGTCTCAGGCGCTCTCGCTAGTGGTCGCCACCGAAGTGGCTTGTGTCGATGTCAAGACGCAAGCTGACTGCTTCGATGCTGACCAGGCGCTCGGTTGGTCTTTGCTAACCAGTTTGCCGATTGCAAACCTAGAGGATGTGAAACGCATCGTTCGCTTCTATGCCCTGCGCTGGCGCATAGAGCGACTTCACTTCACCCTCAAGTCGGGGGCGCTCGATGTCGAAAAGCTACAGTTCGACGACGTTCATACCCTGGTCAACGCTTTGACCTTCTATTCAGTGGTCGCTTGGCAACTGTTAGGACTCACCTATGCCTTGCGCCGTGACCCTGAACAACCCGCTGAGGCCTTATTTGAAGCAAGCGAACTGACACTGTTGCATCAGATCTCTGGCAAGCCAGTTGTCTCGCTTCGACAGGCTACCCTAGCGCTCACTAAGTTAGTCGGGTTTGCCCCTTCCCAGAAACAGCCCTTGCCGGGGGTCAAAGTTCTGGCTACCGCGATTGAACGTTTCTTCTTTGTTAAGAAAGGCGCGGCGGCTGTTTCAAAACCCCTACAGGATTAGCTTGGGAGAAGGGTTGGGGATGAGGGCGACGATGAGTACGAAATTGGCTGAGCTATTTAACTCTCATTCCTTAATAAAGCCGCTCTAGCCAGTCACGCTGTTCTTCGCTGCTAGGCAAATAAGGATAGAGCTTGGCCTTGGTGCTGTATCGCTGCTGAGATGAAACGGTGGGCGATTCGGTGGGTGATTCGGCGGAGGATTGAGGGCGATGCACCATAAAGGTAGCGATCGCGCGATAAACCCGCTGAAGTGATTGCCCTAGCGCTTGCGATGCGGATGCGCTTTGAGAGGGGCTATGAGCGGGCGTGGAATGGAACTGACTTTTCACTAACTAACCTGACGCTGAAAACTGTATATTTAGATACCATTCTAACGCCTCAAATCAGGTTTTGCCAGCGCGAGCGAGCCTTATGGATTGAGCCTTATGGATTGAGCCTTATGGATTGAGCCTTATGGATTGACAGTGGCGGTATTCCACTGGCCGTTTGCTGCTTTTGTGTACAAATAGCGGCTTTGAGGCTCACCGCGCAGCTCTAAATGATCGACCTGCTCTACAGCTAAACACAGCGCTGAAAATGTGGGCGGCGGCGAGTGCTCATCCGGGGCGGGCGAATCGAAAGCGGCGCTATCGGCTCTAGATGCCTTGGGCTGCGGCCAAGCGAACTGGAGTCTGGCGCTCTGTGATAGCTTTTGCCATAGCCGCTGGCGAGCCTCTGCCCAGTCGTTGGGTTCTGTCTCTACAGTAATTAGCCTGAGCTGACCTGCTAACCGAAACTGCTCGCGGGTTTTGGTAAAGTACCAGCAGGCTTCGGCGTTTGGATTTTGCTGAATTTGCGCGGTTTTTTCACTGCGGCGATCGCTTACAAACATGAGCTGATTCGTACTTTCTAAAAACCCTCGAAACACCACCGTACGGTTAGCCGGGGTGCCATCAGCGCGAACGGTGGCAAGCTGCACAAAGCGCGAAAAGGCCACGGCGCGGTTGCGATGAACAGCGCGAGAAAGGGGCGATCGCCAGGGCGCAAGATCTTCTGAAATAATTTTTTCCAAAGGTTCCAAAGGAGACAAGGCTAAATTATCGGGCTAACGCACAGGGCTAAGCCGTCAAAAATGGCATCAACATAGCTCAACATTTAAGGATATATCTGAAGAGTTTGTTATAAGAATAAAGCCTTAATAAGGCACTCTAAGCGCAGACTATATAAAGCAGCTTCTATACTTTTATAATCTTTCCTCGCACCCTCATCATTTCACTTTTCCTCCCCCTGTTGACTCTCACCTTTAAAAAAACAAACATCACATCGCCTATGAACATTTTGACGTTTATCTACCTAGCCATTGGGCTAGCTTTGTTAGTGGGCGGTGCAGAAATGTTAGTAAAGGGCGCTTCTAAATTAGCGGCTACCGTCGGCGTATCGCCGCTGATTATTGGGCTAACGGTCGTTGCTTTTGGCACGAGTGCGCCCGAGCTAGCCGTGAGCCTAAAAGCTAGCCTAGCAGGGCAAGCAGATATCGCCTTGGGCAACGTGGTGGGCAGCAACATCTGCAACGTTCTTTTAATTTTGGGGATATCGGCATTAATTGCGCCGCTGATTGTGGCTCAGCAGCTCATTCGGCTCGATGTTCCCATCATGATTGGCGTGTCGGCCCTTTTGATGTTATTTGGTGCAGACGGTGGCATAGGCCGCTCCGATGGCGTAATTTTGTTTTTGGGCGGGCTGGCCTACACAGTGTTTTTGCTGTATCAAAGCCGCCAGGAAAAAGATCAAGAGGTGCAAGATGAATATGCAAAGTATGGCGATCGCTCGCTCTCATTAAAGGAAACTGGCTTAAATGTGGGTTTATTCCTTGTAGGCATTGGGATGCTGGTGTACGGATCACAGATGCTGGTAGATAGCGCCGTGACAATCGCCTTGTTTTTAGGGGCCAGCCCGCTGATTATCGGCCTAACGGTAGTGGCCTTTGGCACCTCTTTACCCGAGCTAGCTACCTCTGTGACCGCGAGCCTGCGCGGAGAGCGCGATATTGCAGTCGGCAACGTCATTGGCAGCAATATCTTTAATATTTTGGTGGTGCTAGGGCTCACCAGCGCAGTTTCAAGCACAGGCATTGCGATTTCGGCCTCGGCGCGCTCTTTTGACATTCCTATTATGTTTGCAGTGGCCGTCATGTGCCTGCCGATTTGCTTTACCGATAACGAAATCTCTCGGCGAGAGGGCGTTTTGCTGGTGGCCTACTACCTGCTATACATCGGCTATATGGTGGCCCATGCAACCAACCCTAACGCGCCGTGGGTGGGCTGGATTGGCCTTGTTGTGCTGCCGCTAACCCTGCTGATGATGGCCCTGCTGGGCTGGCGAACCTGGCGGACAATGAAGAAAAAGCGAGCGGTCAAAGAGTGGCAAGGCCGGCGGGAAAAGCATTAGGCTTGTGGGCAATGGATGGCGATCGCCCCAGCAAAGCCTACAAGGTTCCCTGAATTGACAAACGGGTTCCCTGCAAGCTTGAACGAGTTCCTTGAATCAACAAACGGGTTCCCTGTAAGCTTGAACGAGTTCCCTGAATCGACAAACGGGTTCCCTGTAAGCTTGAACGGGTTCCCTGTAGCAGCTTTTGTTGTTTCGTTTCTAAAACGAGCACATCAAGATCGCTTGTAGGGCTGGGTTTAGCGCTTGGGCCAAATGCAGCGGATCGACGCCGAGCAGCGTGCGCTGATTGCTGGCGTATAGGGCCGCTTGAGAATGCCACCAAACAGCGCCGAGCACGGCTGAAGTGAGGGATTCAACAGGCGGTGGGTTCTTTTGCTGGCTAGCTTGAGTGGCTGCGGTGGCCAAAAGCCCGCCCATCAAACCTGTCAGCACATCGCCACTGCCACCCCGAGCAAGCGCGGCGGTGCTGTAAGGATTGAACCATAGCTTTGACTGTGAGCTTGAGCTTGCGGCAGCTTGAGCGACGGCACTTCTAGGGCCTTTTAACAGAACAATGGCGCTGCTAGCTTCGGCGGCTTTTAGCGCAGCTTCGCCGGGAAGATCGTCTGCATACTGGCTGTGAATATCTGGAAAGAGCCGCTTAAATTCGCCGATGTGGGGCGTGAGGATAGTAGCGGCCTGACGGTTTTGAAGCTGCTGAATGGGATTGCTTTGTGAGAGCAGATTTAGGCCGTCAGCATCTAGCAGCAGCGGGCAGTTGGCGGCCATCACCTGAGCAAGCAGATCCGGCGCGCTAGGCGTTAAACCGGGGCCAAAGGCGATCGCATCATACTGACTTAAATCTGTTTGGTCAGGGAAGGCGGCGATCGCGCCCGAGTCGGTCTCTGGGCACCCCAGCAGCAGGGCACCAGGTAGCTCAGGCAAAAGCGCCAAGCGAATCGATTCAGGCACCGCTAGCGTGAGCATTCCTACACCGCTGGCGATCGCCCCTAGCCCAGTCAGCAGCGCCGCCCCCGCATACTGGCGTGAGCCTGCCACCAGCAGCAAATGGCCCACTGTATACTTATGCGCAGTCGGCGAGCGATCAAGCGGCAGATGGGCGAGTCCCTGCTCATGGCTCAGCCTTTGCGTCGTAGGCTGCTGGCCCAGCACCGCCTCAATATCTGCTAAGGGAATATCAAAATCAATTAGCTCACACTCACCTAAAAAAGCCAGCGCCTCAGCCTGCATAAAGCCTCGCTTCCACAGGCCCAAACAGGCCGTATAGCTCGCCTTAACTGCCGTCCCCATCACCCTGCCCGTATCGGTGTGAATCCCCGAGGGCAGGTCAATGCTAAAGACAGGCACAGAGAGCTGATGAGAGAGCTGATTAATAAACGCAATGTCGTTGGCAAGCTCGTCGGTAATCGGGCGCGTAAGCCCAAAGCCAAACCAGCCGTCAATAATGGCATCGCACTCAGCTAGGTCACTCACCGCCGCCACAAACTCAATGCCCAGCTTTTTGGTATAGTCCCCATGCTGCCGGGTCAAAGGCTTGCACCTTGAAGATGGCGGCAGAAACGGCTGATAGACCCGTACGCTAAAGCCCAAATGATGCAGCTCTCTGGCCACTACCAGCGCATCACCACCATTATGACCAGGGCCAGCCAACACGCCAATCTCACCTTTTGACTGATCGCCAAGCCCGCCGAAA
>JBARVS010000035.1:0-15684 GCA_049646385.1 Phormidesmis sp.
AAGGTGTAAGCATCATTTCATTGGCGCTTTTGGGTAAGAGAAACAGCCTTTTTGATAGTTTTTTAGGGAGATAGCTTTGGTTATCTCCCTTTTTTTGGTGACGTTTATTATGCAGTTAGCTGGGCGATCGCCTCTTCAAACGCTTTACTAGGCCGCATCGCCTCACTCACCTTTTCAGCATCTGCCAAGTAATAGCCGCCAATATCCACCGGGCTCCCCTGCGCCGCGTTTAGCTCATCTACAATTGTCGCCGCTTGCTCGCTAAGCTGCTGAGCGAGTGCCTTAAACTTGTCTTTTAGCGCCCTGTCCTTATCTTGAGCTGCTAGCGCCTGCGCCCAGTACAGCGCCAAATAAAAATGACTGCCGCGATTGTCTAACTCATTCACCTTGCGAGAAGGCGACTTGTCGTTATCCAACAGTTGGCTAGTGGCTGCATTCAGCGCTTCAGCGAGTACCAGCGCCTTTTTATTGTTGGTCTTACGGCCCAGCTCTTCTAAAGTAACCGCTAGCGCCAAAAACTCTCCTAGCGAGTCCCAGCGCAGATGCCCTTCTTTTACAAACTGCTGCACATGCTTAGGGGCAGAGCCGCCCGCGCCCGTTTCAAACAAGCCGCCGCCCGCGAGTAAGGGCACAATAGAGAGCATTTTAGCGCTGGTGCCTAGCTCCAGAATCGGGAACAAATCTGTGAGATAGTCGCGCAGGACGTTGCCCGTCACCGAAATCACGTCGTTGCCTGCTTTGATTTGCTCGCAGGTGAAGCGCATAGCGGCTACAGGTGAGAGAATTTTAATATCTAGCCCGGTGGTGTCCTGCTCAGAAAGATATTGTTTTACTTTGATGATTAGGTTGGCGTCGTGAGCGCGATCGCTATCTAGCCAAAACACCGTCGGCGAACCCGTCGCCCTGGCCCTGGTCACCGCTAGCTTTACCCAGTCTTGAATGGGCACATCTTTGGTTTGACACATGCGCCAAATGTCTCCCTTTTCCACAGGGTGTTCTATTAGCGTTTGCCCTGCCTCATCGACAACGCGCACGGCTCCATCGGCTGAAATTTCAAACGTTTTATCGTGCGAACCATATTCTTCAGCCTTTTGCGCCATCAGGCCCACGTTGGCAACGCTGCCCATTGTCGTCACATCAAAAGCGCCCTTCTCCTGACAGAATTTGATAATTTCTTGATAAATAGTGGCATAGCAGCGATCGGGAATCATTGCCTTGGTGTCGTGCGGCTTACCATCGGCTCCCCACATTTGGCCCGAGCTGCGAATGGCCGCCGCCATAGAAGCGTCAATAATTACGTCGCTGGGCACATGCAGATTCGTAATGCCTTTATCAGAGTCCACCATGGCCAGCGCCGGACGAGACGCATAGGTAGCTTGCAAATCAGCTTCGAGGGCGTTGCGCTGATTTTGGGAGAGGGCTTGCGCTTTGGCGTAAACATCACCAAGGCCGTTGTTAGGATTAACGCCTAACTCAGCCAAAACATCGGCATATTTGGTGAAAACAGCTTGGTAGTAAACCGTGACCGCATGACCGAACAAAATGGGATCGGAGACTTTCATCATGGTTGCTTTTACATGCAAAGAGAGTAAAATATCTGCTGCTTTGGCGGCGTCAATCTCTTTTGCATAAAAGGCTCGCAGGGCGCTGACGCCCATTACCGCCGCATCGATCACTTCTCCTGCTAGCACAGCCGTTTTCGCCTTGAGCATTGTGATAGAACCGTCTTGTTCAACTAGCTCAATTTTGACGCTGCCAGCTTTTTCAATCACCACAGATTTTTCGCTGCCGTAAAAGTCACCTTCGCTCATATGAGCCACGTGAGATTTTGAGCCTGTGCTCCAGTCGCCAACCGAATGAGGATGCTTGCGAGCATATTGCTTAACGGCGGCGGCGACTCGCCGATCCGAATTGCCTTCACGCAGCACCGGATTGACCGCACTGCCTAGAACTTTGGCATAGCGTTGCTTAATCGCAGAGTCCCTCTCGTTTTTAGGGTCGGCAGGATAGTTGGGAATGTCATACCCCTTAGCTTGCAGCTCTTTAATCGCGGCTGTGAGCTGCGGCACCGAGGCGCTAATATTTGGCAGCTTAATAATGTTGGCGTCGGGCGTTTTGGCAAGTTCGCCGAGCTGGGTGAGGGCGTCGGGCTTTTGCTGCGCGGCGGTAAGATTTTCAGGAAAGTTGGCGATAATGCGCCCTGCCAAAGAGATGTCACTCGCTGCGATCTCAATATTGGCAGCGGCGGTGAAGGCTTTAACAATGGGGAGAAAAGAAACCGTGGCTAAAGCGGGGGCTTCATCTGTGAAGGTGTAGATGATTGTAGAAAGAGATTGAGTCATGTGTTTGCTTTTACTCGCAGCAGTAAACCATCGCCGTTGGGCGAGTGTCGTGATGGGAGTATAGACTTTAATGACCTGCTTGAGCAGTAGCTTTCAGAACGAAAATAGAACGAAAAGCTATCTTCTACAGATGGCGCATTATTTTAATTAGTCTCCTCTGCCGTGAGGTTCATCAAAGTTTAGCACCGGGCCAACGGGGACAATTCGCGTTGGGTTCACTCTGTCATGGCTTTGGTAGTAGTGGCCTTTGATATGGTCGAAGTGAACCGTATCGGCAATTTTGGGAACCTGATAGAGTTCGCGGGTGTAGGCCCACAGGTTGGGATAGTCCACAATGCGGCGAAGGTTGCATTTGAAGTGCCCGTTATACACTGGGTCAAAGCGGACGAGCGTGGTGAATAAGCGCCAGTCGGCTTCAGTTAGGCGATCGCCCACCAAATACCGACTGTCTTTCAAAATGTCCTCAATCCAATCTAGCGTTTCAAATAAAGGCATAACCGCTTCTTCGTACGCGGCCTGCGTGGTTGCAAAGCCCGCTTTGTAAACGCCGTTGTTGACCGTGTGATAGACGCGGTCGTTAATAGAATCGATGCGATCGCGTAGCTCTTTTGGATAATAGTCTCCTGGGCTTGCCCCTAACTGATCAAAAGCGCTGTTGAACATTCGGATAATCTCTGACGATTCATTGTTGACAGCCGCGTGCGTTTTTTTATCCCAAAGCAGCGGCACCGTTACGCGGCCCGTGTAGTTTGGCTCAGCTGTTGTATACACCTCGCGCATAAAACCTGCATGATTAATCGGGTCTGGAATCACGCCCGCTCCAGGCTCAAAGCTCCAGCCGTTTTCACCCATAAACCAGTTCACAACAGAGATGTCAATCATCTCTTCTAAGCCCTTTAGCGCCCTAAAAATAAGCGCCCGATGTGCCCAAGGGCAGGCATAAGAAACATACAGATGATAGCGGTTAGGCTCAGCTTGAAAGCTACCTTTATCGGCGGTTACCCAGCCGCGAAAGCTAGAGGTTTCTCGCTTAAAGCGTCCGCTGTTCCCTTCGGTATCGTACCAGTCATCTTTCCAAACGCCATCTACTAATAAGCCCATACGGTTTAGCTACAGTTTAGCTAGCTCAAAGATTTGGCTAAAATTATAGCAATACCCATCGCTAATATCTATCTGAAGACAGGGAGAGATCTTGCGCTGGCTGCTTTTCTTCGTCCGGACAAAATACCGTTATGCGAAACACACTTTGCATTGAGGTTAAGAATTGGTTAAGCCGTCGTCGCTAGGTAAAGCATCTTTTGCACTAAGGTTGAGAATGATTAGAACAACGGTTTTCTCTTAGAGGGAATATTTGTCGGGTTGCTATATTTGCGGGCCAGCTTCAGCTGCTTGATTAACAGAAGATAATAGCCTGCTAAGAATTCTGTGATCTGCTTAAAATCACTTTAAATCCAGAGTGAGTGCAGAGTAAATGAAAAATCGCTAATTCTAGGATGTTCAACGTCTCAAAAGTGCGTCTTAATTTGTAGGATTAAAACAGATTTCACAAAACAAGTCTTTTGTGGTTGCCACAAAATTTAATTATGCAGTATCTCTTATCGCGGCTTCTGCTTGCTAAAAAAAGCTATGGAGTGGCAGTTGGACTAGGCTTTGCCTTTTGGCTTTGCGTCTTAATAGCGGCTCGCTTACAGTCTGTTGTGCCCGTTAGCAATCTCACGCGCGACCCGGCTGTTGTGGCTCACTTTCCTATATACTACGGCGCGCTATCTAACATAGGAATCTTATTTTGGAGCGGTAGCGTGGCGGCTTGCTTAGTCGGCGTTATGCTGCTCAAAGTCTTGCAGCCCAATTCAGATGCCGTCAAGTTTTTTACTGCATACGGCGGGTTTAGCCTTGTCTTGTGCCTTGATGATCTGTTTTTGTTTCATGAGAAAGTTTTCCCAGAGCGGATTCTTGCGCCTCTTGGACTAAATTTGGATGAAGAGATTCTCCTTATCGCTTATGCCGTTACCTTTGTTGTATTGCTATTTCGCTTTCGTAAAATTCTTTTGCAGACAAAGCCCGCTCTGTTTGGGTTGAGCCTGCTGATGTTCGCTATGTCGATAGCGTTTGATGTTCTACCTTTTCCCTTTGAGATGTCTTCGGAGACGGAATACTTTTTAGAAGATGGTTCAAAGCTGTTAGCTATTTTTGTCTGGTTTACTTATTTTGTCTGGGCTGCTGTTGAGCTTATTACAATATCGGTAAAGGCGATGATTGCTCAATCAATTGAGCTGAATAGAGCTGACTCTAAAGAGCAAGGCGATATCCGAGTAGCGTCGCCAGCGCTCAGTCCGCGAATTCCGTAGCGCTATCAGGCGATCGCCTGTACCTAACATCCTTCATCCATGCCAAGCCCATAGCTATGGCATGGAAATTTCTATGGGTCTAAACCTTATCAATATCTATCTGAAGATAGGGAAAGATATTGCGCTGGCTGTCTTATTTTGGCTTTGGGTTTAATTTTATATAAACTGACAAATAGCAAAGGTGAAATATAAAAGATACAGAGGTTATATCTCTGTATCATTGGCAATAAGCCATTAGGTTGTAAAGTGCTTAGCTATGAATATAGATTCTGAAGGTATGGAACTGGGCGTAAAGCTAGATTTTCAGACCCTTCTATCTATCACTAGCGATGGCTTCTATAGGCTTGATCGCGACTGGCAATTTGTTGATGTGAACGATCGCCTGTGTGAAATTGCGGGGCGATCGCCCGAGCAGATTATCGGTCTTAGTCTTTGGGATCTATTTCCAGACTTAATTAATACCGATCTGCACCGTCAGTTTCATCAAGCCTTAGATGAACAGATGCCGAGTCGGGCCGAACACTTTTACGAGTCGTGGAACCGATGGTATGACCATCAGATCTACCCTGTGCCGGATGGAGTAGCGGTTATTAGTACAGATATTACCGATCGCAAGCGATCAGCGCTGATGCTGGTTGAGCAAAACCGGCTGCTTGATTTAATTGCCACCGGACGCTCAAAAGACGATTGCCTGCGCGCCGTTTGCGATTCAATTTCTCGGCTGGGCTCACTGGTGCAAACCTGCCTTTCAATCGGAAACGAGCGCTGGGCGTCTGAATGGTCAAGTTCGCGCGTTCATCAACAGCGTGTGACAGGTCATACTGTAGCTGTTACAGACTCAAAAGGTTCGCCTTTGGGATCTTTGCTACTGTGCTTTGAAGAAGGCAGAGAACTGAGCGATTGGGAGGTGCAAATTGCAGGCTTTGGGGCTCAGTATGTCAGCATTGTGCTTGAGCGCGATCGCACCGCTTTGGCGCTACACCAGTCAGAGGCCAAATATCACACCTTGTTTGACTCAATGGACGAGGGCTTTTGCATTTGCGAAATGCTGTTTGACGCTGATAACCGCCCGGTTGACTATAGGTTTTTAGAAGCCAATCCCATGCTAGAAGTGCTCACTGGCATGAAGCAAGTCGTGGGTAAAACAATGCGAGAAATGGTGCCTGATTTAGAAGCCGACTGGTACGAAATTTACGCTAGCGTCGTGCGCACTGGCGAATCGGTGAGGTTTGAGCAGGAAGCAAAGGCGATGAACCGCTGGTTTGACGTAAACGCCTTTTGCATTGGCGAGCCCCAGCAAAAACAGTTTGCGGTATTGTTCACCAACACAACCGCTCGCAAACAATCCGAGCTAGCCCTACAAACCAGTGAGACCCGCAACCGCAGCATTTTAGAGAGCGTCACCGATGCCGTGTTTGCCGTTGATGATAGCTGGCAGTTCACTTACTTAAATCCACAGGCAGAAAGCTTGCTGCGCCCCTCAGACGAGCTGTTAAGCAAAAACATGTGGGCAGAATATCCAGGGCTTGCGGGCAGCGATTTTGAACGGATTTATCGCCTAGCGGCCCAGCAGCAGACGGCTTCATCAACCCTCTCCTTTTATCCTGACCATAATCGTTGGTACGAGGTTCATGCCTATCCTGCGGCCAGCGGCATCACCGTTTACTTTAGAAACGTCACCCATCAAAAGCAGCTAGAGGCCGCGCTCAAAAGCTCGTTTCAGCAGCTCCGCGCTATTTATGACAGCACCAGCCGATTTATGGGGCTAATTGATCCTAACGGCATTTTAGTCGAGGCCAATCACGCTATTTTTTCGTTTGCAGGCGTTCAGCCTGAAGCCGTAATTGGCTCATCCTTTTGGGCGATCGCCTGGTTTCAGCATACGCCCGGTGCCGCTAAAACCATACAGCACTCAGTCCAACAAGCCTTTGCAGGAAAGCATCTTCGCTTTGACTTACCTCTAATTGACCCTGATGGTGAACAGCGAACGTTTGAAATTTTGTTTTACCCTATTTGTGATGAAGCTGGCAACGTTGTTTTAGTGGTGCCTGAGGCTGCTGATATTACTCAGCGGCGAGCGATAGAACAGGAGAGAGAATATCTGCTAGAGAGAGAGCGAAAGGCTCGGCTGGCGGCAGAGTCGGCCAATCGCACTAAAGATGAGTTTTTAGCGGTGGTATCACACGAGCTGCGCACGCCTTTAAACCCAATTTTGGGCTGGTCGCAGCTCTTGCAAACGCGAAAAATGTCACCCGAGAAAACGGCCCACGCGCTAGAAATTATTGGGCGCAATGCCAAAGCGCAGGCTCAGCTTGTAAATGACCTGCTAGATATTTCTCGAATTTTAGGCGGCAAGCTCAGCTTGAACGCCGTGCCGATTGACATGGCTTTAGTTGTGCAGTCGGCCTTAGAAACGGTGCAGCTCTCTGCTCGGGCTAAATCCATTGATGTTACAACAGAGTTTGATCCTAATGTAGGAGAGATATTAGGAGACGCTAATCGGCTACAGCAGGTCGTTTGGAACTTACTCTCTAATGCCATTAAGTTCACGCCGTTGGGGGGGCGAGTAGATATTCGGCTAGCGCCCGCTGAGAATGCTAACAAATCTGCGGATCAATCTGCGGATCAATCTGCCGTTCAGCTTACGGTTAGCGACACGGGTAAAGGCATTCACGCTGAGTTTTTGCCTCATATCTTTGAGCATTTTCGTCAGGAAGATGCCACCATTACCCGGCAGTTTGGCGGGCTTGGGCTCGGGCTCTCCATCGTGCGCCATCTGGTAGAGATACATGGTGGAACCATTCAAGCGAGTAGCGCTGGCGTGGGTCGGGGTGCAACTTTTGTGGTCAAGCTGCCGCCGCTGCCCAAACAGTTTGCGGCGCAAAGCCCGTCGGTAGAGCTGCCTAAGCCGCTGTTGGATTTGCAGGGCGCTCAAATTTTGGTGGTTGATGATGATGAGAGCAGTCGGGACTATATTGCATCTGCCCTGGAGATTTATGGCGCTAGGGTGGTTGCAGTGGCTTCGGCGAGTGAGGCGATCGCCCATCTCACCCAACCCCAGCCCAATCAACCCCAGCCTAATATTTTGATTAGCGACATTGGGATGCCCGAGGTAGACGGCTATAGCCTCATTCAGCAGATTAGGGCGCTACCGCCAGAGCAAGGCGGACAAATTTTGGCGATCGCGCTGACCGCCTATGCTGACGATCTTGACTACCAGCAGGCAATGCTAGCAGGCTTTCAGCGGCACGTTGCCAAACCCGTCGAGCCGGACGTGATTGTTGAGGTCATTTCTTTGCTACTCTCTCAAGCTAGCTAACACCCTATGAATAAAAAAGTACCGTGAATCTATTAAAGTAAGGTATGGCAACGCCTATCGAAGAACGCGATGAGAAAATAGAGTGGCAAGATAGAGAATCGCTTATACTAAGTACAGTATTTGCTACTGCTGAAAAATGACGGAACTTCTTCAACAGGCGATCGCTCAAATCCAACAGCTCCCACCTGATCAGCAAGATGCGATCGCAGCCCGATTCTTGGCAGAATTGCAAGACAATCAGCAATGGGAAGCTCGTTTTGCTGCGACAACAGATGATCAATGGGATCGAATGGCTGTAATGGTAAGGGAGGAAGTTGCAAAGGGTGAAACGACTCCACTGGATGAAGTTTTTCCATCTCAAAAGTGAAGTCAATTGCTGCTTAAACGGATGTAGGTTGATGTGATCATCAAGCTATTCTTTCAAGGCTGCTTTGAGCTGAGCTTTGGCCTGCTCTAGTGCTTCGGGTAGCTTGGCAGCATCACGACCGCCTGCCTGGGCGAAGTTGGGCCGACCGCCGCCGCCGCCGCCGCACAGCTTGGCAATGCCGCCGATAAACTTACCCGCCTGAAGACCTTTGCCGATGACAGGCTTGCTAAAGGCCGCGACCAAACTCACTTTATCGGCTGACGGCACAGAGCCTAAAACCACTGCGCCTTCGCCTAGCTTTTGCAGCAGCCGCTCCGCCGCTGTCTTCAGCGCGTCGGGCTCTACCGCCTCTAGGTTGGCCACAATGACGGGAAGGCCACCCCAAGTTTCGGCTTGCGCTAGAAGCTGATCGGACTTTACTAGGGCGAGTTCGGACTTGAGAGCAGTGAGATCTTTTTGAGCGGTTTTGAGGTCGTTTTGCAGGGTGGTGACGCGATCGCCTATCTCTTCGGGCTTGGCCTTAAACCGTTCGCTCAGGTCTTTGACAATGCGATCGCGCACCTCCAAGTAATCGAGCACCGCTGGCCCAGCTACCGCCTCAATCCGCCTGATGCCTGCCGCTACGCCCGTCTCAGAAATAATTTTGAATACGCCAATTTCAGCCGTGTTGCCCACGTGCGTACCGCCGCACAGCTCCATCGAAACGCCGGGGTAGTCAATCACCCGCACGTCGTCGCCATACTTTTCACCAAACATCGCCACCGCGCCTCTGGCCTTAGCTTCGGCAATTGGAATGATTTGCACATCGGCGCTGTGGGCTTCAGCAATCCAGGTGTTTACCTGCTTTTCTACCTGCTGAAGCTGATCGGGCGTGAGCGCCTGGGGAGAATGAAAGTCAAACCGCAGCCGATCAAAATTCACCAGCGAACCCGCCTGAGAAATCGAGTCGTCTACCAGCGCTTTGAGAGCAGCTTGCAGCAGATGGGTCGCCGTGTGGTTGGCCTCAGCCCGACGACGGCAGGCCCGATCAATCTTGGCGCTCAGCTTGTCGCCGACTTTAATGGTGCCAAGCTCTACTTTGCCAAAGTGAACAAAAAACGCGCCTTCTTTTTTAACGTCTTCAACGCGGATCACCAGATTGTCGCCTGAGAGATAGCCGCGATCGCCAATTTGCCCGCCCGACTCCGCATAAAACGGCGTTTGATCTAAAATGACCTGCACCTCGCTGCCCGTCTGCGCCTGTTGAACCGACTCACCCGCGATTAGCAGCGCCTCGACCCGGCTTTGGCTATCCCCCTTGAAGTAGCCCACAAACTCAGTCGCCTCAATCGCCGCTGCCAGCGAATCTAAGCTGCCCTGCACGGTAAGATCGATGGTTTCATGGGCGTCTTTAGAGCGCTGGCGCTGCTGCTCCATTTCTGCCGTAAAGCCTGCCTCATCTACTGAAATGCCGCTCTCTTGGGCAATTTCCTGGGTTAGCTCCAGCGGAAAGCCGTAGGTGTCATACAGCTCAAAGGCATCTTTGCCAGAGACCTTTTCAGGCTGACTGGCTAAAATATCCGCGAGCCGCTTCTCTCCCCGCTCCAAGGTTTTAAGAAACTGAACTTCTTCGCGCTCTAGCTCATTGGTAATGGCAGTTTCGCGCTTTCGCACAGCCGGATACGCGGTTTCAGAAAGCTGAATTGCGGTTTCAGCTACCCTAGTCGTAAACAGCTCGTCGATCCCTAGCAGCCTGCCGTGGCGAACCACCCGGCGAATGAGCCGCCGCAGTACGTAGCCGCGCCCGACGTTAGCCGCCGTAATGCCATCGGCCACCATATGCATGACTGAGCGCACATGATCGCCAATCACCTTGAGCGATACTTTTTGCGCGTCTGTGGCCCGATTGTAGTCAAGATCAGCAATATCAGCCGCTGTTTTGATGATTGGAAAAATCAGGTCGGTTTCGTAGTTGTTGGGTACGTTTTGCAAAATTTGAGCCATGCGCTCTAGGCCCAGGCCCGTGTCGATGTTTTGCGCCTGCAAGGGCGTTAGCTCGCCTGAGGCATCGCGGTTGTACTGCATGAATACCAGATTGTAGTATTCAATAAAGCGGCTGTCGTCTTCTAGGTCGATTCCCTCGTCGCCTAGCTCGGGGTGAAAGTCGTAGTAAAGCTCTGAGCAAGGGCCGCAGGGCCCCGTTGGGCCAGACTGCCAAAAGTTGTCGGCTTCGCCCATGCGAATGATGCGATTTTCGGCGATCCCAATGTCGTCACGCCAGATCGCAAAGGCTTCGTCGTCGTCGCGAAACACGCTGGGGATAATGCGCTCGGGTGGCAGCTTGAACACTTCGGTAGAAAGTTCCCAGGCCCAGGCGATCGCCTCCTTCTTAAAATAATCCCCAAAGCTAAAGTTGCCCAGCATCTCAAAAAACGTATGGTGCCGAGCCGTGCGCCCTACGTTTTCAATATCGTTGGTGCGAATGCACTTTTGAGCCGTGGTCGCCCGGTTAAACTCAGCCTTGCGCTGGCCTAAAAAGATTGGCTTAAACGGCAGCATTCCTGCGATTGTCAGCAGCACCGTTGGATCTTCGGGCACCAAGGAGGCGCTGGGCAAAATCTGATGGCCTCTAGCCGCGTAAAAGTCCAGAAACCTTTGGCGAATCTCAGCGCCGCTTAAAAAGACAGGATTAGATGAGTTGGACTTTACTTTACTTACGGACATATCGCTCACAGCACAAAAAACGATTTAGTTCTCCAGATTTGATCAATGTTGCCATACTCTTGAGGGTTTCGACCCCTCACTTTGTAAACTTCATTTTGCAAACTGTCGGATAAGCGGCTAGCCAACGGCGGCCTTTAAAGTTAAAAAAGCAGTAAAAAAAATAGGGCGTTGCTTATGTTCAAGTGTTTAGGCGCTAGGACTAATGGCTAGTTAGAATCAGGGGGGTTAAATATTGTACAAAAGCGTTGAATAAGCTTGAATGGAAAGATAAGCTAGCTGTTAGCGCTTGTTTGCCTATTGGTTTTCTCAATTGGGGCTTCACGGCCTTTTCAAACCAACTCTATATCATCAGGGCTTTTCTATGGTTTAGATGTAGCAATGAACGATAAAGCTGTTCACTTTTACAGTAGGCTGTCGGTAGCAATGTATTGAGTGCATCCCGGTTATGCATATCGTCGGAGCCCTCATCCCCAACCCTTTTCCTTCGGGAGAAGGGAGCCAGATTCAAAGTCCCTCTCGCCTCGGGAGAGGGATTTAGGGTGAGGGCGGCAACTCACGAAAGTGGGATGCACTTGATGTATTTTCATACCCTCTTTAAAGGGATGACAAGTAACTATCGGTATTGTAAAAATAGAGGCGCTGGCTGAACAGGCCAAGCAGTCATATTTTTAAATAGCTTTTGTGGAAGTAAGGTGATGTTATTCATTTCTACCTCCCGTTGCCATTATCATTTACTTTTATCTATATATAAACTATCAGTGGGTATAGGAACCGCCCGCAGCACTAAAGCTATCAATATAAAAAAACCTTGACATAGCATTCGGATATATCGAAAGCCTAGCTCAAGCTTGTCTGGATCAAACTTTCATGAATAGCGTTTTACTCATTGGCAATGACAGCTTTACAACCAGCGTGATGAGTCAGGTGCGCAGCCTCGACGCGCTGTCGGTGACGGCGGTGGCTACAGTGGCAGAGGCGCTTCGTGCTATTGGGCAGAAGGTTCCTGATGTGGCGATTGTTCAGGCAAGGCAGCTAGTAGAAGGCTCTGTTGTCAGAACGTTTTATCCCAAAAAGCAGGGCATTTATTTTGTCGTGATCGAAGAGTCTGCTTTGGGGTCGGCTGAGGCCGTTTTGACAGCTTCTTGTCAGTCGGTGCTGCTTTTAGAGCGGTATCTAGAGAGCACAGCAGGTGCGCTGGAGGCGGGGGCTGATGCTTATCTTTGGTTGCCACCTTGCCTCAATATGGCAAGTCTTCCTGAAAGAGACGCTGCGATCGCTGTAAAAGCCGATCAGCCTGTTCCTATTCACAATCCAATCTACAAAAAAAGGCTGTCCCCACCGTTTGATCACAGCTATAAGTATGAGCTGACTCATCACTTCTCACAGGGCCAGCCTGTTGAGCCAGATCAGGAGATATGTCAGGGGATACGTCAGGAGGTAGGTCAGCCGTCAAGCGCTTTTCATCCCAGCCAAAGTCGGCTCATTCAGGCTCACGTTCAAATGGGCTTGAACCGGGCCCAGCGCGATCGCGATCTCTCTCGGATTAATGACTGGCTCTCGGCGATCGCCCTAGTCGATGCGCTCACTCAGCTAGGCAATCGGCGCTCGTTTGATTTGGAGCTGCCTAACCAGATTAAGATTGCTCGTAAAAAAGGGGCACCGCTGTCGCTGATGGTGGTTGACATCGATTTTTTTAAGTCTGTTAACGATCGCTATGGCCACCTCGTAGGGGATGACGTGCTGAGGATGTTGGCTAAGCGGCTGCTGGACAATATGCGGTTCTATGACATGCCTTTTCGCTATGGTGGCGAGGAGTTTGTGATTACGCTGAGCAATACTGACCTAGATGAGGGCGGGGCGATCGCCGAACGCCTGCGTCAGCTCATTGCCCAAAAGCCCTTTGAAATCAGCCATGGCATTGAAGCTTCCGATCCACTGGCGCTCACGGTTAGCATTGGGCTCTCAGCGCTGCGCCCTGAAGACGATGCGCAGGGACGCAGCTTTTTACACCGGGCCGATCAAAACCTGCTGAGGGCCAAAGCAGTGGGTAGAAATCGAGTCGTCAGCGGCTAGCAAATCGTTTTAGTTAGCACCAGAGACTGCTTAGAAAAAATATCAGAACAAATCTAGCGGAAAAGGCCCGTAGGTACCGTTTACTTCGTCTAACTCGGGTTCAGAAGTATGGTAGGTCACCAGTACGCCCCTAGAGTCGCCGCTGTAGCCATCTAAATACCAGGCGTTTTTAAGCGTATTGAACTTTAAAAACACCGCCCCTGCTTGAGCGGGAATATCTACGTTAATCGGCTGACTCAGGGCCGCGACATAGCCTTTTAGCGCCGCCTCTGCCGCTTCGATGCTGCTTGCGCAAATGCCTAACGTTTGATACTCGCTCATTTCATTGAGCCACAGCAGCGCCTCACGAACCGATTGCCTTTGCTCTTTAGAAAGCTCGGCAGGCTCGTGCTGTCGGCTAACGTTGATGAGCTGCTCACGCACAGACTTAAGCTGGGCGGCATGTTCTGCTGAAAGAAGATCGTCGGGCATAGCTTAAAGCGCATTTTTATCGGGGCAACTTGTCTAGCTTACGGTTTGAAGGGCGGTTTGAAGCGCGGTTTTGGCGGCTAGTTTTGGCGCTTCGATGCTTCATCAGGCTTTTCGGGCTCACTGAAACAGTAGCCTTTTTTAGCTGATGCCTTATGACTTATAGCCTGCGGGTCGCCGATATGCCCACTACCGAAAGGCCCCGCGAAAGGCTGCTAGCGCAGGGTGCTAAGCGACTATCGGCAGCTGAGCTAGTGGCCATTTTGCTCGGCACAGGGCAAGGCCCCGGCGGGCTCTCAGCCGTTGGCTTGGGGGTGCACCTGCTGCATCATTTGGGCCAAGACCAGCCGGAGCGTGACGGCCTGCCCGTGCTGCGAGAGGTCACGGCTGAGGAGCTGATGAAAATTTCGGGCGTGGGGCCCGCTAAGGCCGCTACGATTTTGGCGGCTATAGAGCTGGGCAAACGGGTTTTCCAGAGCCAGCCGCCCTTGCTCACCGTGGTAGACGACCCGGCAGTCGCCGCCGCTGCCTTGGGCCACGAGCTAATGTGGCAGTCTCAAGAGCGGTTTGCGGTGCTTTTGCTAGATGTCAAGCATCGTATGATTGGCTCTAAGGTGATTACCATTGGCACGGCGACAGAAACGCTGGCGCATCCTCGCGATATTTTCCGTGAGGCGATTAGGCGTGGGGCTACTCGAATTATCGTGGCCCACAACCATCCATCGGGTAGCTTGGAGGCCAGCGCCGAAGATATTTCTCTGACTCGACAGCTCCTCAAGGGGGCTCACCTGCTGGGCATCCCGCTGCTAGATCATCTCATTTTAGGCAACGGCGACTTTGCTAGCATTCGCCAGTCTAGCGACTTGTGGACTGAGGCGATCGCCTAACTCTCAGCCTGCGCTAACTTAATCAACAGTTTTTTTGACTAACATTGTTATTGATGGTTACCAAGGAAACAATATGGTCTTTACAGAAAGACAGTCTCGGGCGAAGGGCGTGGTTGAAGAGAGTCGCCTGATGGAGCTGCATCTGTATCCGGGGAATCAGTGCAATCGAGAGTGTGATTTTTGTACGGTGTTTGGTGCGCCTAAAGGTGAGTTTACGGCGTATACGGCGGCGCATTTGGATGCGGCTTTGCAGAGCGTGATGGTGCATGAGCAGGGCGCGATTAAGTTTTTTGGGGGTGAGCCAACGCTGAATCATCAGAATGTGATGTGGGCGATCGCCTACCTCCGCAGCCATGAGTTTAAAGGCGCAATCGTGATCTATTCCAACGGCATTCAGGCCGATAAACTGCTAGAGATTTTAGCGGCTGATCCGCTGAGTAAAACAACAGCTTCTTTGAACTATTCGATTGCAACGGGCGATGGCGCGCCGCCGATGCCGATGTCTTCGCTGCGCAAGCTAGAGCAGCATGAAGAAGAGAATAGGGGGGCGATCGCCATCGGTCATCCGGCCATTGTTGACTCTGGGCGCGGCATTGATCCGTTTACAGGCGAAGAGATCCGCCCGCAGGTGGCCCACCAGTGTCCTCGCTGCTATCCGGTGCTCAAAACAGACGGCCAGTTTCACGCCTGCCCCTTCGCCGTAGAAAACACCTCTCCCCACTTTCAAATCGGCTCTGTTCACGACAGCCCGCAGACCGTTACTCAAAACTTCGAGACTTTCCTCAGTTGGATAGACACCGTTCATGAGCCCTATGCCGTTGAGCATAATTTGCCCGCCTGTACCGTCTGTTGGAAGCATTTACAGGCGCTCCCCGTCCCCGACTTTGCTCCGACTGCCGAGGCTCAGGCTGTGGGCTAATGATTAGCTAGCATCGGCCTGTGCAAGCCATTTGAGTGTGGTTGCCAGAAGCCTGACGGTAACAACAAAAACTGCTACAGGGAACCCGTTTAAGCTTACAAGGTAAACGTTTGTTGATGCAGTGAACCCTGTAAGGCTTACAAGGTAGACGTTTGTTGATGCAGGGAATCCGTTCAAGCTTACAGAGTAAACGTTTGTTGATGCAGTGAACCCGTTCAAGCTTACAGAGTAAACGTTTGTTGATGCAGTGAACCCGTT
>JBARVS010000036.1:0-7051 GCA_049646385.1 Phormidesmis sp.
CGCGCTTGGGTGGTTGCTGGCGTTGCTGCTATTGCAATGGCGCTGGTAACTGCTCGAACGCTCAGCCAAAAAGAAGTGTACCAGGGGCAGTTTCGAGTATTAGTAGAGCCTGTGAATGCGGGCAATGATGTTTCTCAACTAACGTCTGCTCTAGGTGAGCAGCGACTATCAAGGTCTAGCCTGGACTATGAGACTCAAGTGCAGGTGCTGCGTAGCCCTGAGCTAATGGAGCCAGTAGCCGAACAGCTTAGTAAAACTTATCCTGAGTTGAGCTATCTTTCTTTGCTGAGTGGGCTTAGCATTAATCGGCTAGGCGATACCAAGATCCTAGAAGTTAACTACACCGGGTCAAACCCCGTCAAGATTCAGGTTGTTTTAGATCAGCTCTCTAAAACCTACTTAAAATATTCGTTAGAAGAGAGACAAACGAATCTTAGGCAAGGCATTAACTTCGTTGAAGGCCAGCTACCCGAGCTGCAATCTCAGGTAGACAAGCTTCAAAACCAGCTTGAAGCGTTTCGCCGCCAGTATAACTTTATTGATCCTGAAGCCCAGTCTTCCCTGCTTTCTAAACAGGTTTCTAGGCTGGATGAACAGCGGCTTCAGCTAGAAGGCAATCGCGCGCTAGCAGAGCAAACGTTCTCTAACTTGCAGGCGCAAGATGGTGCACTAGCTGCTTTAGATGGTGCGCCTGTTTATCAGCAGCTAATCGGCGAGCTGCGCTCTGTAGAGGCGAAGATTGCTGAGGAGCTAACCCGGTTTGAGCCTGATAGCCTATCGATTCGGGTATTGGAAGAGCGCAGAAATAATCTCATACCCCTGTTAGAGCAAGAAGCTCAGCGGTCTTTAAGTACGAAGCAGGCGATCGCTGCCAATAACCTGCGGGCGATCGCCACTCAAAGCGAAACGCTGGCTAGCGCCGAAGGTAAAGCCGAGCAAGGACTCGACCAGCTGCCTGCGCTGATTCGCCAATATACCGATTTGCAAAGGGAGCTAGAAGTTGCGACCGCTGCGCTCAATCGGTTCCGGCTGACCCGCGAATCTTTAGAGATTGAAGCGGCTCAAACGGAAATTCCATGGCAGCTGATTGAAGTGCCAGTACAGCCAACGCGACCTATTTCTCCTAATATTCCACGCGGGTTGGCGACAGGTGCGATCGCTAGCCTGCTATTGGGCTTGGGCGCAGCGTTCCTCATCGAAAAGCTAGATAACGTCTATCACACCGTAGACGAACTCAAGGCTGGAATAAAGCTGCCTATGCTCGGTACGCTACCCTTTAACCGCGATCTTAAAGACTCTCAGCTAGCGCCAAAGCGATCAATCTCCCATGGCTATCACACCTATGGCGGTAACGATGAATCGAGCTTTTTGGAAGCCATGCGAGTGCTGCACACCAATATTCGTATGCTGAGTTCAGATCGACCCATTCGCTCTATCATCATCAGCTCTGCTCTACCCGGTGACGGCAAATCTACCGTTGCCACCAATCTAGCGCAGGTAGCAACCGCAATGGGGCAGCGCGTGCTGATAGTTGATACCGATCTGCGTAAGCCTCAAATTCACGATCGCCTAGATCTTCCCAATAACCTGGGTCTTTCTAATTTAATCGCTGATGATTTGCCGCTCAAGTCAGTGATGCAACAGTTCGATGGTAGCGGGCAACTGTTTGTGCTCACCGCCGGTAAAATTCCGCCCGACCCCACTAAGCTGCTGTCTTCTCATAAAATGCAGCAGCTTATGGGCACTTTTGAGCGTTGTTTTGATCTGGTTATTTATGACGCGCCGCCTGCAACAGGGCTAGCTGATGTGAGCCTGATTGGTCAGCGCACCGATGGCTTGGTACTGGTAACCTACCTCGGTAAAACAGATAAAACCGTATTGAAGCAAACGGTTGAAACGCTGAAGCTGGCTCAAATTACAACGCTGGGGCTGGTAGCCAACGGCGTGAAAATCTCCGGTCTCAGCGGCTATCGCTACTATACTTATGGTGATGCTGCTGGCGATAGTGATACGCTTAATTCAGCGAGGTCTACGACAGGTATTACCGAGAGTCAAACGGTATCTGCCTACCCTTTCTCGCCCGCTTCGTCTGAAGATAATTCTTCATCTTTTTAACCCTTTCACCCTTCTAACACTATGGCTAGAAGTGTAATTCGTCCAAGACTCTCTCAGCAGGTGCAAGGGTTTTATCTCAATCAGCTTCAAGGTGGCATCGATCAAACCCAGCTACGTATCGCCGATGGGCCAGTAGGGGCGGCACCTTTTTCCTTTATGGTCATTGGCGATACTGACGCTGGTATTTCCTCCAATGCAAACTGCGCCGCTTTTTCGGCTGCCTTTGCCGCACAGCTTATGCAGCATTTAGGAGACAGCCGCCTTTTGTTACATACGGGCGATGTCACTTATCCAATCGGGTCTTATGAAAATTATTTAAACGGTTTTTTGAGGCCCTATCAGTCGCTGTTGTCTAGACTTCCTAATAGTCCTAGCGATCGCAGCGAGCCCATTGTTTTTAACCGTCCGCTGCTGCCGGTGCCAGGTAACCATGACTATGCAGAGTCAAACTCAAAGCTGTGGCAAGGGGTTTTAAGGCGGGTGTGCGATCGCCTGCGAGCCGTCGGTATCGATTTTGGTCACTATGGCGGACAGGGCGGTGAAGCCTACGGGCAAACGTTTTTAGACGATCTTAAAAAGCTTACTTCAGAGCAGCTAACGACGCATTTAGCAACTCACTACAGCGCTGTTGTAACAGATGGCATTGCGGGTAATAGGGCGGTGGATAGTTCGAGCGATCGCCCTCAGCATTGCCTCAACTATCGCCCCGGCCAGTTCACTCGCTTGCCCAATCGCTACTACCGCTTTCGCTATGGTGGCGTAGACTTTTTTGCGCTTGACTCCAACACTTGGAACACAGATCCAGCAGCCAAAAATTTTGACCAGCAGCAGCTTTCCTGGCTAAAGCAGGCGCTCATCCGGTCTTGGCAAACGCCGAATACGGTAGGCCGCATCATTTATCTGCACCATTCACCTTACACAACTGAGTCTAGCCGCTGGCAGCAGCCCCAGGCTCTATGGGTGCGCTGGCATCTGCAAACGGTGTTAGATCAGGTGATTGCAGAGCTAGAAACAAAAGGGGCGGCTAATCCTATTGCTTCATCCTTGCGCTTACAGCATAATCCTTTAGTTGACTTGGTGATTAGTGGTCATGCACATTGCTTGGAGCATTTACGAACAACAAACACGGGCCATGCTGACGCCTATATAAACTGGCTGGTGTGCGGTGGTAGCGGTGCAGATATCAGAAGGCAGCGCTCGGCGGGTGCTGATATTTTAGGAAAGGTCGTCAGTAAGGGAAAACCTCACGCTAGCGTAGTGGCCAGATCTCAGCTGTATGCGGGGTTGCACGGCCACAATCGCAGCCAGCAGCGGTTCCACAGCTTCTTACGAATCGAAGTACAGCCTAATCAGTCGCAAAAGCTGTTGGTTCGCCCCTTTGTGGTTAGCCGTGAAAGCGAAGGCTGGCTCACTAAAGCGCTAGCCCCTATCCGAGTTGGCCAGCCATATACAGAGCTATCAGCCGCCGTCCGGAAAGAAATATCTTAGAAAAACCAAAGCTCAGTGCGTACGTAGATCAATGTATTGAAATCAAATTTGCATCCTTATAAATATACGGTTGGATGATTTTGGCGATCGCGATTTAATGATCGCAACAAGCCTCATGCGCTGTGTTTTTCGCTAATGGTTTTCACTGATTTTATCAGGGAGTTTGTGATGTCAGCGCAACAGCGTCGTAATCGAAAGCGTTCTAAGCGGCGGGCTATCTTTTGCCCTGTCCATTGCTGCTATGTGGATAGCGTCAGCCAAAAGCACCGACTTTATGCGGATAAGTCAAAGCATTTGTGCGATCGCGGCATGAGCCACAAGCGCTCTGTCAAAGTCATTGCGCATCATACAACGGTGCCCTTAGCAGGTGAATGGCTAGAATCATTTTGGTGCGATGACTGTCAGCAAGCTGAATGGTACTGGGTAAAGCACTCGGAAGATCGCAGCTATACGCTCTCGAAAATTCCTGAAGATCTGTGGCAGCAGGCACAGGGCGTAGTATTAACAGGGGGTAATCCTACGGTGAGTGAGTTTACTCAGCGGCAGTCGAGAAAGATGAGCTACCAGGGTATTAAAGACTTCGCAATCGTGAAATAGCCGATGAGACAGCTAGTGAAATAGCTGAGATTTGCTTGCGTAAATATGCTGGAAAATTTTTAGGATATAAGTTGGATTGCTTACGCATAAATGCTGTTTCACTTCCTACGTATAAGCAGACATACTGTTTTTAATCAAATCAATTCTTCTCACTAGGTTGGAGTTTGGGCTTTGACGGTCTGCGGATCTCAGTCTCTCCACACGTAGCCTGTTGCAGCTTAAGCAATAGGCCGAATGGGGAAGCGCTATGTTTAAAAATTATCGATGCTTTGCTATACGATTTTCTCTAAAGATTTTATTGATAATGAAAAAGAAACGACCTGCCGACTCTCTTTTAAACGACTTGCGTCAGCTTTGGTTTTATCTCAGTCGCCGTCGTCGAATCCAGCTAGGCTTACTGCTGATATTGCTGTTAGTAACCTCTTTAAGCGAGATGGTTAGCTTAGGGGCTATTTTCCCTTTTCTATCAGCGCTGGGAAACGCAGAATCGCTGCTACAGAATCCTCAGATTCAGCCTGTTCTGTCGCTTTTGCAAGTTCAAACAACTCAGCGCTTAGTTCAGGTCTTGGCCTTGGCTTTCGTGATAGCAGTTGTCGTTGCTAATGGGTTAAGGCTGTTTACCCTGCGTGTGCAAGTACGCCTAGCAGCGGCGATTGGGGCTGATCTCAGCAGCCGAATTTACCACATCACACTGCGCCAACCCTATAGCTTTCATGTGCGTCAAAACAGCAGCGATTTGATTCAAACGCTAACATCAGATACTAGCAAACTGACAAGCAACGTAATCAGTCCGTGCCTAAGTCTATCGTCTAACGCGCTATTGGTACCTGGCCTAATTGCCACTTTACTGCTAATTGATGTCAAAATTGCGCTGGGTGCAGCAACAGTTTTAGGCGGTTCCTACTCAATTATTTATCGAACTCGCCAGCGCTTGCTTAAACGCAACAGTCTGATCATTTCTCAGGCAGGACAGCAAAGGATTAAAGTAGTGCAAGAAGGAATTGGTGGCATTAGAGATGTGCTGCTAGATCATTCTCAAAGCTTCTTTGAGCGAGCATATCTGCGAACAGAGGTAATGCTCAAACGGGCACAGGCTACTAACTCAATTATTTCAAGCTCGCCTATTTATTTTATTGAAGCGATCGCACTTTCGGCCATTGCATTCTTGGCATTGTCTTTAGGAAATAATGGTGATTTTAGTCAGGCGGTGCCAGTGCTAGGCAGCTTAGCCTTAGGCGCAAAGCGGCTGCTTCCTGCCCTTCAGCAGCTATTTGGCTCTATGACCGCAATACAAGGTTCTAGAGCATCTTTATCACGAGTTCTAGTCGCATTGCGGCGGCCCGTTGATGCATCTCTAGGGCCGATTGCGCCCTTATGTTTAGAACAAGAACTCCGATTAGATGGAATTTGGTTTCGCTATGGGGTGGAGACGGGCTGGGTACTTAAAGACCTAGACTTAGCTATCAAAGCGAAGACAACAGTAGGGTTTGTCGGTAGTACGGGCAGTGGAAAAAGCACGACGGCAGATCTGATTTTAGGGCTGTTAAAGCCAGAAAAGGGAACAATTTTGATAGATGGCGCACCTTTGGAAGGAGGACGACTGCGGCAGTGGCAAAAGAGCATTGCCCATGTTCCGCAGCAGGTCTTTTTGAGCGATGGCACGCTGGCAGAAAATATCGCCTTTGGCATTCCAAAAGAGCAGATTGACTTTGATCAAGTTCGGAAAGCAACAAAGCTAGCGCAGATAGAGACCTTTGTTGAAGGGTTGCCTGCAGGATACGAAACCTACGTGGGTGAAAGAGGAATCCGCCTGAGTGGAGGACAGCGGCAGCGGATTGGAATTGCGCGAGCGCTATATAAAAATGCGTCAATCATCGTATTTGATGAGGCAACCAGTGCGCTAGACAACGCAACAGAGCGGGAAGTGATGGCAGCAATCAATGGGTTGAGTGGAGAACTCACTATCATTTTGATTGCGCATCGTTTAAGCACGGTGCAACGATGCGACTTAGTGGTGGAGCTAAATCAGGGTCGAGTTGAGGCACAGGGAACCTATCAAGAGTTGATAGATAAGTCTATGAGCTTCAAGCGAATGGCCATGGTTTGATATCTGAGTGCGAAAAGAATTGATGACATACGCTTGGGCTTCAGGATAGAGGGTCGAAGATTGATTTCAAAAACAAGCGAAACGATTATGAAAACAAGTAAGCTTTTACAAAAAAGTAGAGTGCATGAACTTGGGAAAAAGCTCATAGGCACTAGATTATTTCCATCTGCTTCTGAGAAAAGAAAACACGCTGCTTTTCAAAAATTAAACAGAAAAAGAAGAGAGAGTACGGCAATTCTTGCGACACCGTTCTTTCAGACTTATAGTCCTTACGGCATCCCTTGGATGATGGATAGGTGTTGTGCAATCTCAAAAGAGCTAAGCTTTGCTTACTGCCGCATACCCAAGGCTGCCAACTCTACCGTTATTGCTACGCTTTATAATGAGGAATATTCGCAGTCTTCTTTTTCAAGAGATGAAATGAACCGCATTAAGATGACTAAGTATATTAAGCCTAGTCAAATTTCAGATAGTGAGCTGCAGTTGTTTTTGTCAACCGCCTTTATCTTTACTGTTTCAAGAAATCCTTATACGCGGCTCATCTCTGCCTACAAAGATAAAATTGAAGATATTTCTGAGACACAACATCGATACGAAGCCTTAGACTTTTTGGAAAAATCAGAAGATTCTATTATTGGTTTTGAAGAGTTTCTTGACTTTTTAGAGTTTGGCAATGGTTTAACAGTCAACTACCATTGGGCGAGACAAATCGATACACTGGCCGTTCCCGTAGAAAAGATCTCG
>JBARVS010000037.1:0-12237 GCA_049646385.1 Phormidesmis sp.
AATCAACGGTGAGTCAGGCGCTAGCAGAGGCGACTACACTGCTAGCGAAGATGACAACGTCATCGTCAACGGCGTAGAAGGGTCTGAAGGCTCGCTGGGCTACTTTGGATTTGCCTACTACGAAGAAAACGAAGGCGCACTCAATGCTTTAGAAGTTAAAAACGAAGCGGGCGAGTGCATTGCGCCCTCAGCTGAAACCATTGCCGATGGCTCTTACAATCCGATGTCTCGGCCTTTGTTCTTCTACGTAAAGAAGGAAGCCTACGACAGCAAGCCACAGGTCAAAGCATTTGCGGACTACATGGTCGATCCAGCCAACGGCGCGCTGGTTAAAGAAGTGGGCTACATTACCCTGCCAGATGAAGATTTAGCGGCGTCTAAGGCACGGATTGACGAGGAAAAGCTGGGTAAAGATCCTGATGAGGAAGGTTTGGGTACTTAAGTTCCAGGTTGCTTGATGAAGGGGGCCTACTGCTGAACAGGCCCTCACTGACTGTTTGGATGATTTGTATTTTTAACTATTTTGAGGGTTTTTTGTGACTGCTGATAATCCTTTTAATGTCGCAGTGGGCGATTGGAAACCCAATAGAGGCCGCGCCAAGCTCATTCAGGCTATCGTTAAGATAGTGTGTGGTGTGTTTGCCGCGATTTCAATTTTTACGACTCTCGGAATTGTGCTGACGCTTGTTTTTGAAGCGATCGCCTTTCTCCAAGACGTTTCCCTAGTCCGGTTTTTAACCGAAACTCGCTGGACGCCTTTGTTTGCAAGCAAGCAGTTTGGCATCATGGTGCTCGTGAGCGCCACGATCATGATTTCTGTGATTTCGATTTTAGTAGCGCTGCCGTTAGGTTTGCTGGCCGCTATTTGCCTGAGCGAATATGCCTCTCCCAAAGCTCGCCGCGTCCTAAAGCCCATTCTTGAAATTTTGGCCGGGGTGCCAACCGTGGTTTATGGCTACTTCGCCCTGCTGACCGTCACCCCCTTTTTGAAAACGTTTATTCCTAACTTGCAGGCATTCAACGCGCTCAGCGCCGGACTGGTGCTAGGCGTGATGATTACCCCCATGGTGGCCTCACTCAGTGAAGACGCGCTCTATTCTGTGCCCCGCAGCCTCAAAGACGGAGCCTATGCACTGGGGGCAACCAAAAGTGAGACCACTATCTCAGTGATTTTGCCAGCGGCGCTTTCGGGCATTGTGGCCTCGCTAATTTTGGCGGTCTCTCGGGCCATTGGTGAGACCATGATTGTCACCCTCGCGGCGGGCGCGAACCCTACACTAGGATTCAATCCCTTTGTGCCAGTCATGACAATGACTGCCTACATTGTGCAGGTAACCTCTGGCGATGCACCGCACGGCTCTATTGCCTACAACACTATTTTTGCGGTAGGGATGACCCTGTTTTTATTGACGCTAGCGCTGAATGTTTTCAGCTTCTGGTTCGTCCGTCACTTTAGAGAAAAGTACGACTAGCCTCTTCAGCTCAGCCCCTTAAATAAAGCATGACTAAAACACAGCAAAGACGCAGGAAAAAAGTTTTGTGATGGACTCAAAAATTTCTTCTAGACCGCCGTTAAATGAGGATCAAAGAGCCGTAAAAGGCAGTCAGTTCAAGCCTAGTATGGCGGGCCGACATGGGTTTGATCGAGCCTTTGAAATCGCCGCATGGACGGCAACGGGTATTGCTGTTGCGATTCTCGCTTGGCTACTGCTGACGATTCTAATTGACGGTCTTGGTACGCTCAACTGGAATTTCATCACTAGCTACCCTTCTAGAAGGCCCGGAAGAGCGGGTGTAGTCGCGGCCCTAGCAGGTACGCTTTGGCTGATGGCGGTCGTCGCAGCGGTGTCTTTTCCGGTTGGCGTGGGCGCGGGTATTTATCTTGAAGAGTTTTCTAGCGACAACTGGTTTACGCGCATTGTCGAAATTAATATTGGTAACTTAGCGGGCGTACCCTCTATTATTTATGGCTTGCTGGGGTTGGCGGTCTTTGTGCGAGTGTTGGAGCCCATCACAGGCGGACGCAGCGTTTTGTCTGGAGCGCTGACGCTTTCGCTGCTGATTTTACCGGTGATTATTGTCTCTACGCGCGAGGCGCTTAGAGCTGTACCTGACAGTATGCGACTAGCAGGCTATGCGTTAGGGGCAAACCGCTGGCAGGTAGTATGGAGTCATGTGCTACCTGCGGCGATGCCCGGTATTTTGACGGGCGTTATTTTGGCGCTTTCTCGGGCAATTGGGGAAACTGCACCCTTGATTGCAATCGGCGCAGCGTCGTTTATTTCCTTTGTGCCCAATGGATTGGATAGTCAGTTCACCGCGCTGCCGATTCAAATTTATAACTGGGTGGGGCGTCCTCAAGAGGAGTTTCACCATATTGCGGCCTCGGGCATCATCGTGCTGATGACGGTTTTGCTAATGATGAATGCGATCGCTATCTACCTTCGCAACCGCTTTCAAAAAGAGCTGCCCTAGCTTAGCTTGGCTGACTCACGCTCTCCTCTTTATCCCTCCTAAAGGTTTTTAAACGTCATGGCTAATCCGCTTCCTGCTTCCACCCTGACAGATGTTCGATCAAAAGTTGCGCTTCAGGCTGAAAAAGTCTCTGTTTACTACGGCAGCAACTTAGCCGTAAAAGACGTTTATCTCGACATTCCTGAGCATCAGGTCGTTGCCTTCATTGGCCCCTCTGGATGTGGCAAAAGCACGATTTTGCGCTGCTTTAACCGGATGAACGACCTTATTCCTAGCGCTCGCGTTGAGGGCAGAATTACCTTTGATGGTCAAGACATTCAGGCCAAGGGCGTTGATCCAGTCGAACTGCGTCGCCGCGTGGGTATGGTGTTTCAAAAGCCTAACCCTTTCCCCAAGTCTATTTACGACAACATTGCCTTTGGCGCGAAAATTAACGGCTATCAAGGCAATATGGATGAGCTAGTAGAGAAGTCGCTACGGGGAGCGGCCCTATGGGATGAGGTCAAAGACAAGCTTAGAGAGAGTGGTCTGAGTTTATCGGGCGGGCAGCAGCAGCGGTTGTGTATTGCAAGGGCGATCGCTATCGAACCCGAAGTTATCCTGATGGACGAACCCTGCTCAGCGCTCGACCCGCTCTCTACCATCAAAGTAGAAGAACTCATGCATGAGCTGAAAAAACGCTACACCATCGTGATTGTGACTCACAACATGCATCAGGCTTCTCGTGTGTCTGATCGCACCGCCTTCTTTAACGCTGTGGCCACCGACAGAGGCGGCAAAATGGGCTACCTCGTTGAATACGATAAAACTCAAAACGTCTTCAGCAACCCCAAAGAAAAAGACACTAGCGACTATGTTGCTGGTCGCTTCGGCTAACTCTTCTAACGTTTGTGCTTTTAGCCCTCTAGCGCTTCTCTCCTAATCTCGCTGGAGGGCTATTGTATACGCATAAGTGCAGGAGTCTAGGCGAGAACGGCAGCAGGAAGATAGCCCATTGCTTCGAGTTTAGCAATGACCTTATCGACGCTTTCGTCCAAAGTCTCATTGTGAGTTTCACAATTTACTTCAGGGTTTAGCGGCTCCTCGTAAGGATCGCTAATGCCTGTGAACTGTTTGATTTCACCTGAGCGAGCTTTGGCGTAGAGCCCTTTTACATCGCGCTGTTCGCACACTTCTACGGGCGCGCTGACGTATACTTCTATAAAGTCGCCAATGCGATCGCGCACTTCATCGCGAATGTTGCGATAAGGAGAAATTGCCGACACCAGCACAATCACGCCGTTGCGAGTGAGCAGGTGGGAAACAAAGCCAATGCGACGAACGTTTTCATCGCGGTCTTCTTTGCTAAAGCCTAAGCCTTTAGTGAGGTTGGTGCGAACGATGTCGCCGTCTAACACTTCTAGCTGAACGCCGCGATCGCGCAGCTTTGCGGTGAGCGCATCGTTAATAGTGGTTTTGCCAGCGCCACTGAGCCCAGTGAACCAAACGGTGACGCCCTTTTGCTTGGACGAGATGGGTGCTGATGACATGTTTGTGATATCTCCTAACAGTCGAATGAAGTGGTCAGTTTTAACACAGCAGATTTTACCTGGTTTTACCTAAAGGAGGGCACCTGCGAGCCCGTGGCTTCGGCTGCGCTTAGCCATCCGAAGGCTATAGGCCGTAGATCCAAATGGCCAGAGGCGGCGTGATTACGGCCATAATTAGGCTGAGCGGGCCACCTACTTTAACAAAGTCCAAAAAGCGATAGCCGCCTGCGCTATAAACCATCGTATTGGTTTGATAGCCAATGGGCGTCATAAAGCTGTTGGAAGCCGCAAAGGTGATGATGAATATTGCCGTCAGCGGATTGATGCCAATAGACTGAGCGACCTGAGCCCCAATCGGCAGCAGCAAAATGATCGAGGCATTGTTGGATAATACGGCGGTTAAAAGCATTGTCAGCACATACATCAGCGTTAGCAGCCAGTAGCTAGAGAGATCGCCGCCGACGCTGATCAGCTGGTTAGCAAGCCACTGGGTTGCCCCTGAGTTTTGCATGGCTGTGCCGAGTGGAATGAGGCAGGCGAGCAAAAAAATCACGTCCCAGCGAACGGCCTGATAAAGCTCACCGGGCTTCAAACAGCCAGTCACAATCATGGCCACAACGCCCGCTAGGGCCGAGACCAAAATAGGATAGTCAGTCACCGCCGCCGCAATCACGACAGCAAAGCCAATAGTCAGCGCTAGATTAGCCTTATTAGTGCGCAGCGTTTCTAAATCCCGCTGCTCTAGCAGCAGCAAATCACGGCTGGTTTGGATGCCGACTAAGCTTTGTTTTGGCCCTTGAACTAGGAGAAGATCGCCAAAGCGCAGTGAGACTTTTCCCATGCGATCGCGCAACAGTTCCTGCCCTCTGCGAATGGCTAGCACCGTTACGTTATAGCGCTGCCGAAAGCGCATATCTTTGAGCGTAGAGCCAATCATAGTAGAGTTAGAAATCACCAGCGCTTCGGCAATTCCTTCTTCTTCTCCGACGCCGCCCTGCCAGGATTTTTGGCCAAACTGCACGTCAGGCAATATCTCTAACCCTTCACTCTCCCGAATCTTCAACAGATCTTGCTTGCCGCCGCGAGCGAGTAAAATGTCTCCGGCTGCTAGCGTTTTATCAGCAAACGGCTGGGGAAAATGAATATTGTTGCGAATTAGCTCTAGCACATCTACATCAAAGCGCCGCTGAAGCTGGCTGGCCTGCAAGGTTTGGCCCACTAAGCTAGAGCGAGGGGTAATCACTAGCTCACTCACGTAGTCTTTCATGCCGTACTTTTGGCTGAGTCCGCGATCGTCTAGCTGGCGGTTGGGCAGCAGCCGAGGGGCAATCAGGCTCAGGTACGCCAAGCCCACCAAAAACGTGATGAGGCCCAAAGCCGTAAACTGAAACAAAGAGAATTCGCCCAGGCCCAAATCAGCAGATAGACCGCTGGCTAAAACGCTGGTAGAGGTGCCAATAACGGTAATCATGCCGCCCAAAATTGTAGCAAACGACAGCGGAATCAGCAGCTTAGAAGGAGAGATTCGATGCTGCTGGCAGAAGTCTTCAATAATCGGTAAAAAAACTGATACGACGGCTGTATTGTTAATCAATCCAGACATCGGGCCGACGATGATGCCCAAAGCCATAATTTGCTGGCTAGGGTGCTTGCCGCCCCACTGAGTGAGCCAGGTACTTGCCTTTTGCAGCCCGCCCGTTCGCGCTACGCCTGCGCTGAGAATGAACATTGCCATCACGGTGATGGTTGCCGGGTTGCTAAAGCCCGCAATACCTTCTTCTGGCGTAACCTGCTTAAGTAAAATCAGCGCTACCATCACGCCTAGCGCTGTAATATCAGCAGGAAATTTTTCAGCGATAAATAGCACCAGCGCTATGGCGACTACACTGAGGGTTAAGACAATATCGCTCATAGTGTAGTGGCAATGTGGTGGCGTTCAAGAGGTGATTTTATCCTATGCCTTGTTTTCTGCATTCGGTACTACTAGCAGCTATCAGGATGATCTTTAGATCAGGATGGCTTCGGCCCTGGATCTGCAAATGAATCGGCAGCTTTTAAGGCGGGCTGCTTTTCGGCCTGCAGTTTGGGTTGCAGATACAGCTTTTCTAACAGGACTGCGCCGCCTGCAACCCAAGGCGGCACGATGAGCGCACCGATAATGCCCAGCACCTGGGTACCACCCAGTACGGCTAGCAGTTGATAAAGCGGATGTACGCCCACTGAGGAGCCCACGAGCAGCGGATCGAGCACGTAGGTTTCGATGTTTTGAATGACGACATAGAAAAGAACCACCCAAAGGATCGTCCAACCGCCCTGGGGAATGGCGACAATCAAGGCTGGAATTGCGCCCAGAATAGGGCCAAGGAAGGGAATGAGGTTGGTGACGCCTGCGATCGCCCCTAACCCAATCGCAAAATCTTGCAGTCCTAAAAAGCCTAGACCGATGCCAGTAGCGATCGCCAGCGTACCGGAAACAACCAGACGACCGCGAATGTATCCACCGATGCGGCTGGCGATTTCGGGCAGCTGATCGCCAATGCGCCGATCCCACGGCTGAGGCAGTAGCCGAGTGAAATTAGTGGTGAGCGTACGGCTGTCGGCCAGCATGTAGCCGGAGATAAAAATGGCCAGCACCAGGCTAAGCAACGCTCCCAAAAGGCCCGTTGTTAGACTAAAAGAGCGCAGGGCGACCTGACGGGTTGAGCGCACGGCCCAGGCTGCGATCGCCTGCACGTCGAGCTGATCGAATATTTGACTGGTGAAGTCGGGCCGATTGTCGTTTAGCGTCAGCGCCCAGGCTTCTATCTGCATGGCAGCTTTGCGCAGCAGCAGCGGCAACTGTCTGATTAAGAGCTGAATTTGGTCGAGCACCGTCGGGCCAATGAGCAAAACGACGCCCACCAGCACACCGATGATAGCGACGTAAGATAGCAGCGCGCTCAGCCAGCGGGGTACTCGAAACTGCTCTGCCCAGTTAACGATGGGGGCAATTGAGCAGGCCAGCACGACCGAAATCATCACCAGCAGCAGCAGCCCTCTGAGCTGCCAGCCGATGATAGCCGCTGTAATAGCTGCAAATACGATGAGAACGCTGCTAAATGAAATGGAAAGCTGTCGTTCGGCAGTCATGAGGGCTCGGCTTGGCAAAGATGCGCTAATCAAAACAATTAGCTACAGGGTATACCGGAACTGCTCTATCAACATGCCGGGTACCCACATGCCGCCAAGCGATCGCCGTTCATACGTATCCACCGCAGGCAAAAAAGTTTGCCGATCAGTGAGCGCAATTAGCCCCTCGCCTAAGAAACGGTATAGATTATCGTCGAATCGCAGATTTTCAATCGGAGCGACAATTTCGCCCTCTTCTACCCAGAAGCAGGCATAGCGAGTCATGCCCGTAATGCGTCCGGCGGTTAAATCGCTCCAGTTGAGGTAGTGCAAGTTAGAGATATAAAGCCCCGTCTCTAAACGAGCTAAAATGTCTTCGGCTTTAAGGCTACCGACTGCGACTACCGGAGCCCGCATAGATTCACTGGCGTTGGCGGCGTTGCTGGCTTTTTGGTATTCTTTGGCGCTGCGGGCGTTTACCAGCGAGCTAGCCCACTGACCGTTTTGAATAATAGGAAGATAGGTAGGGGCGATCGCGCCATTGGTATTAAACCGAGGCATGCTCACCCGCTGAAAATCTTCACTCAAAGAAAACTGCTCAGAAAGCGCCACCTCTCCTTTTTCTAGCGGGTTAAACGCGCTGTTGCCCTGACGCAAAGCCGCTTCACCGAGTCCGCCGCCCCATATCAAAGTATCGATAATGTCGCCGACAGCAGCAGGGGCCAAGTAAGTGCGATAGGCTCCTTTGGCAATAGCTTTAGCGGGTCTGGCCAATAGCGCTAGCTGCTTTTGAGCGCTGGCAACATTGCTTAAGTAGTCCGCTGTGCTCCAAGTATGACCCGCTAGAATTCCTTTGACCGCCTGACTGTCTGAGCTTTTATCCGCTCGCTTGTCTGATCGCCTGTCCGATTTTTGGGTGCTAGTGCCAAACAGCGAATAGTCAAGCGTGAAAGAAGGCGTTTCAAACCAATGGCGATTGCCTGCTGAGTCGCCATAGGCCCGGTAGGAAAGTCCGCCAGCGTACAGGCCCGAAAAGTCAAGCGATCGCACAGCCTCAATCACCGTTTCGGCCACTTTGCCTGGAGGCAACAGCTTGCCGCTGCGCACTTCTCGGCTATTTCCCTGTTGAAAAGCTTTGGGTAGCACCATATAAGGATCAGCTGGCAGATGGATCAGATCGGCTCGAAGCTGCTCAAGCGCCTTTGTAGTGAATGCCCAGTCGGTGTCAAAGCTGCCAATAAAAGGAATGTTTGCAGCCGTTGTTCGCTCGGCGCTCATCAGCGTTAGCCGGAGCTGTCCGTCGCAAACCTGACCGCTCTGACGAACCTTAGCGCTGTTGAACCGGGTAAACTGGCTGTCTTCTCCAGCAAGCGACACCGTGAAGTCATAATTGGCATCGCTCGGTGAAGTCTTAGCAAGGCTAGTAGAAATCGCTTTTATCAGCCGATTAAACACGGTCTCATACTGGCTGCTGGGCCTGTCGCCCGTAGAATCGTTAACGTCCTCAGACGGGCCGATATCTGAATGAGAGGAAAGTAAGGTCATGACTTATGAGCCTCCGAAGACTTCAATATTTTCAAAGGCGCACATGGGCGAAGCATGACCGACTCGAATGAGCTGATTGGGTTCGCCCTTGCCGCAATAGGGCGTACCGTAGGTTTCTAGGGTGGTGTGATCGCCCACTTGCCGCAAAGAGCCCCAAAACTGAGGCGTCGTGGCGCGATAGTTAGGATTTTTTAGCGGTGTGGTTAGCTTACCGTTTTCGATTTTGCGAGCATATTCGCAGCCAAACTGAAACTTATGGCGCTGGTCATCAATTGACCAAGATCGGTTGGACTCCATATAAACCCCGTCTGCAATAGAGCCAATCATCGTATCGAAGTCGGTTGCTCCCGGCTCTAAGTTAATGTTGGCCATACGATCAATCGCGGGGCGGTTCCAGCTACAGGCGCGAGTACAGGCCACGCCGGGAACCTGCAAGCGGCTCTGGCTTTCTAGCCCGCCAAGCCCACGCTGCAAAACGCCTGACTCAATTAAATACTGCCGATCAGCAGGTGCGCCCGTATCGTCAAACCCGTAGCTGGCCAGCTCGCCTGCTTGGGTAGTGTCAAAAGTGACGTTCATCAGCGGTGAGCCGTATACCAACGTGCCGAAGTCTTCGGGGCGCACAAAGCTGCCGCCTGCATAGTTGCGCTCATCGCCTAAAATGCGGTCTAGCTCTAGCGGATGGCCGACGCTTTCATGAATCTGAAGCATCATTTGATCGGGCGCTAGCACCAGGGTCGTCGTGGCATCGGGGCAGTCGGGCGCGCTCAGTAGCTCCACGGCCTGCTCGCCTATACGAGTGGCCCTACTCCACAGCTCAGATCCTTGGAATAATTCCCAGCCCCCTTGGTAGCTACGAGCTAGATAGCCGTTGTCGCTGCGGGATTGAGTGACGCCGGGGGCTTGCGCGATCGCTCCCAAATGCGTCTCTAGCATCATCAGCTTTTGGTACACCTCGGAGCCATTGCTGCTGACAAACCACGACTCAACTTCATGACTGCGGGCCACTGCGCTAGTGCGAACAATATCCGCCGATACCTTGAGCTGCTCGCACAGCTTGCGCAATAGGTCATTGACTTCACCCACGCCCAGCGCCTCGAATGCCTGCTGATAGGGGGAGCTGTAGTCGCCTTTGACGGCGGGGCGAACGGCTGATGTAAAAGGATGGATGGCCCATCGGCTGGTGGCGATCGCCTGATTATAAGCCCGCTGAGCGGCAGCCCTGATTGCCTCGGGCGTGAGCTGATTGGTGGCGCTATAGCCAAACTGCCCTTGGGCAAGCACTTCAACCATTGCACCCTGGTTAAAACCGCGCTCGTTTTGCTGCGGATGACCGTCGCGCATGGCCCGCCAGCTGCTGTTTTCTTGGGCGGCTCTAATACCTATCCAATCGGCAGGAAGACTGATTTGGTTGAGGGTTTGCTGGAGAATTCGTTTGAGAGGTTGTTCGCGGGTTGTAGAAAGAGTCCCAATCATAAAAAAGGTGGATTGTGAGGTAGATGCAAGAATTAACGAAATAAACCGCTAACCCTTACTCATTTTGACGTTTTACGAAAGTTCTATGTGCCAGCACTACATCTGTCTGTTATTTATTTACCCAGATCGCCGTTCTAAATACGTAGATATCGTGAAGCCGTGGCACATGTTTTATTTTTAATAAAAGGAATAAAGTGAGTTTCGATTGTTTAGTTAGATAAATTGGCTGAAAATATAATTTATAAATTAAGTTAGTAGAAAATAGGTTACTAAATTAATTAAATGGATGTTGATAAATTAGACTGCCAAATCTTAGCGGCGCTGACTCACAACGGTCGAGTGAGATGGTCTGCTTTGGCTGAACAGTTTGGCGTGTCGGCACCGGCGATCGCTGATCGGGTGCGTCGGTTAGAGAACGCCGGGGCGATCGCTGGCTACACCGCCCAGCTGAATGCCGAACAGCTAGGCATTGAGCTTACTGCCTTCATCACTGTCACTTTAGAACATCCCCGATATCGTCAGAAATTTGTTGACTATGTGCAGGCCAGCGATCGCACTCAGTCTTGCCATCACATCGTCGGCGAAGGCGACTACCTGCTGAAAGTTCGCTGTAGAGGCACCGCTGATTTAGAACAGCTTTTGAGCGAAGAGCTAAAGGCGCTGCCGGGAATCTCCCAAACCCGAACGACGATCTCGCTTTCTACCGTTAAAGATAGGGCGAGCCTGCCGATAGCGCTGCCTGCTGACCCATCTACAGCACGAAACGATTAGAGATCTGCGCTGACCGCTTAAAACACTTCTTAAAACACTGATAGCTTCAGAAGATTATGCTGCTTTTGATATTGCTCAAAGGGATCGGGTTGGGCATTGCGATCGCTGCTCCCGTCGGCCCCATCGCCCTACTGTGCATCCGCCGAACGCTAGCGCAAGGCCGCCTAATTGGACTCGCCATAGGTTTCGGTGCAGCCACCGCCGACGGCTTATATGGCATGGTCGCCGCCTTTGGCCTCACCGCCCTCTCAGATCTTTTGGTTAACCATGCAAGTTTTTTACAGCTTATTGGCGGCGTTTTCCTTTGTTACTTGGGCCTAAGCGCTTTCTTTTCCAAGCCAGTCATCGCAGCCACCACCCTTACGCCCTCACCACTTCGCAATCTGACGCCCTTAAGCCTTCTTTCTGCCTACACCTCCACTCTCGCGCTCACCCTCACCAACCCTACGACCATACTTTCTTTCGTCGCAATTTTTGCGGGCTTAGGTATTACGCAGACGAGCCATGCAAGTTCTGTAACCCTTGTCTCTGGCGTTTTTACAGGCTCAATGCTGTGGTGGTTGGTGCTAGTCTCAGGAGTGATTTATCTGCGCAATCGGCTCACGTCCGAGCGGCTCGCTCAGTTCAATCAGGTATCGGTCAAAATTTTTGGCCTGCTTATTCTGGGTTTTGGCCTAGCTGCTTTGGTCGTTTCAATTGGTCAGATTTAAGTTTTTTTTATATCAAAGCTATGGTTCTGCTGTATCGCCAGTGGCAAAGGTTTAGGGTTTGGGGGGTAGCAGGGGCGATCGCCCTTTGGCTCATCTCAGGCAATCTCACGCATCATCAAAGCGCTCAGGCCCAATCTCTTATCGACCCCGCAAACCAAACGCTAGAACAGCTCAGGCAGCAGCGCGACCACATAGACCAACAGCTCAAAACTCAGAGCGAAACCGACCAGCGCTACCAAAAGGCCGAAAACCAAGGCAACCAAAAGCTGCGCGACCTATCTAAAACCATCCAAGGCACCGACGCCTGGATCAGCAACACCGAATATCAGCTCGCTCAGGCCGAGAAACGGCTCGATCAGCTAGAGGCTGACCTAACGCGCAATCAGCAGGTATATGAGCAAGCGCGCATGGCCGTTGTGGGGCGGCTTCAGTTTATGCAGCGTCAGCAGGGCGCACAAGGTTGGGCCGTGCTGCTGCAAAGCAGTAATCTCAACGACTTTTTAGATCGGCGCTACCGACTCAAGCAGGTGTACACCGCTGATCGAGCCATGCTGGTAGATTTAGAGGCTCATTCGACTGAAATCGTGGCGCAGCAAGAGGGCGTTGAGCAGCAAAAAAACGAT